>CBFGOD010000176.1:0-8590 GCA_965650295.1 uncultured Shinella sp.
CGACATGGCCGAACGCCCCGCAGCGCGCTGGCATCCCGGACTGTTTTTCTCGCGCGGCATGACCGCGAAGACGAAGGGGTAGACGATGATGGTGTAGGGAAGGGCAAAGAAGCCGTAGGCGCCGACGACATAGACAAGCGCCGGCACCGCGATGATGGTGTAGGCGGTGTAAAAGTCGCCGCCGACCAGGAACCACGTGATCCAGGTTCCAAAGGAGCGTCCACCCAGACCCCATTCGTCGATATTGTCCAGAGTTTTGGGTTTGCGCCAGCGCGCGGCGACGAAGCCGAGAAAGGTGACCAAGGCGAAGAAGAAAATGAAGACGGACAGTGCCGTGACGTCGATCTCAGTCGTCATTGCGCATGCTCCGATAGCCGATGTAGGTGATGAAGGCCGTCAGCGGCACCCAGGCGAGCTGATACCAATAGAAAAAGGGAAAGCCGAAAAAGGCGGGTTCCTTGACATTGTAAAAGGGCACCCAGAGAAGCCCGATATAGGGCAAAGCAAGAAGCGACAAAGCGATCTTCCTGCGGAGAGATTGCGCCATGGTTTCCTCCCATCGATGTGAACGCAAGGGAGGTCGTAGAGTCATTGACCGGCTGCCGCAATCGCGTGGCCGAGCGACTTGAGCGGAGCTACCCAGAAGTGGGTAAGAGGGTCACGGCCTGGACGTACCGATGCCGCGATCGAGCGCGTAGCGCACTAATTCTGCGGTCGATCCAAGGGCAAGTTTCTTCTTGAGATGCTTTCTATGGGTCTCCACCGTCGCCGTGGTGATGCCAAGTGCATTGGCGATATCGCGGTTGTTCTTCCCCGCAACCAGCTCTCTCAGCACGTCGCGTTCCCTTGCGGTCAAAAGCTCGGTTTGATTGGCGTAAGCTGTCTCCAATATGGCGTCGGTGACACCGGACGAGAAGTAGGTCCCACCTTTTGCGACCGCTTCGATCGCCGCAGCGATCTCGTCCGTCGAGACCTCTTTGAGGATGTAGCCGGATGCTCCGCGCAGCACGGAGGAGGAAATGTATTCCTTGTTGTCGTGCATGGAGAGCATGATGATGCCGCAGGCCGGCAATGCGCTTTTGAACAGGCCGATCGCATCTATGCCGCTGAGCTTTGGCATGTTGATGTCGAGCAGTATGACATCCGGACGCAGCGCCGTGGCCATCTCCAGTCCCGTCGTCGCGTCGGCGGCCACCCCGACCACGTCCAGATGGGCATAGGTCTGGAGAATGGCGCGCAGCCCGTCCAGGACGACCGGATGATTATCGACAAGCAATACCCGAACAGCGGCCGTTTTGATCATGTGGTGGGCTCCGATTGAGCGGCATGCGCCGACAGCGGCATCAAGACGGTCAGCGTGGTTCCTTTTTCGTCACTCTTGACCAGCAAGATACCGCGGAAATACGCGACACGTTCCTGCATGTTGCGAAGGCCAAGCCCCGGTGATGATGCGCTTCTGCTGTCGAAACCGGAACCATCGTCGCCAATCGTCATTCGGCTGCGACCACGCTCGCTGCGCAGCCGAATGGAAACGGTGGTCGCATTCGCATGACGTTCCACATTGGTAAGCGCCTCCTGCACGATGCGATAGAGGGCCGTACTGGCATCGGCTTTCAGAGTGTCGGCAAAAAAACTCGCATCCAGATTTATTTTGATGCCGGTTCTATCCTGAAAACTTTCACACAAGGCGCGCAGGGCGGCTACCAGCCCCAGGTCGTCAAGCATGTGTGGTCGAAGAGCGTGCGACAACTGGCGAACATCACGGATCGCGTCGTTGAGAGTCTTGATACCTCCCTCTATCGCCAGCGAAACGTCGGCCGTCCCGGCTTTGACCTTGCGCTCGGCAAGATTCATGGCGTAGCGAACACCGACGAGGCTTTGCGAAATCCCGTCGTGCAGATCGCGCGCAAGGCGCGCGCGCTCCTGTTCCTGGGTTTCGATCACCCGCTGCGTAAGCAATCTCAATTCCCGGTCGGCCATTCTGCGCTCGCTGAGCGTAAGGATCATGCCCGTCGTAAAAACCAGCACGATCGCAGGAACCGCAACCAATGCGACAATCTTGAAGGTCCAGCGGATGGTGCTGCGCAAATCGGTCTGTGCGGCGTTGGTCTGGGCGTGGATTTCATCCAGATAAACGCCAGTTCCGACAATCCAGCGCCAACTATCCAGCTTGGTTACGTAGGAAAGCTTGTCGACGACTTTGCCGGTCGATGGCCGCTCCCATTTGTAGCGGAGAAAGCCATCGCCCGACCGTGCGTCCTGTATGAGATCGGCAATAACTTTCGTGCCGTCCGGATCAAGGAGGGCAAGCCAGTTTTGCCCTGGCCGAAAATCCTGGCGCGGATGCACGATGCTGTTGCCGTCATAGTCGTAGACGAAGAAGTATCCATCCTTGCCATAATCGAGGCTTTTCATCAGCGCGATCACGCGTTGTTTTTTCTCGCTCTCGGACAAGTCCTTCTGCGCCATAATTCCGCGAATGGCAGACATGGCCAGATAGGTAAGATGCACGATCTCGCCTTCCTTGGCCTCCAGCATGTTTTGTTCAAAGGTGGCTATGCTGCTTTTCGCGAGGTTGCTGGACTGCCAGGTGATGAAAGCGGTGATGGCAAGCACGGCAAAGATCAAGGGCAGCATGGAAAGCGCAACGATTTTCTGACGAAGGTTCATCGAGATCATTTACCCTTACCGGTGTGTCGCCAAATCCCGATGCAAGCCGGGAAGCGCTTCATCTGGTTTTTGCGGTCTCATATACTATCGCATCCCGGGTGCGACCGTGTCACTCGAAGGCGATAACATCCAGTTCGCGAAGCGTCGTTCCGAATTGCGCAGCAATCGGCATCGCACCGAAAGGGTGCAGTACTTTGTTAAGCATACGTCGCGCCAAATCCCCGGCAGAAAATTGTGTTGCCCCCTCTCAAAACAAAGACCAGTCACCTCCGGGAACCTCACCAATGACTCGCCCCAAAATTAAAACAGCGCTGATCTCAATCTTTATCCTGATTGGTTTTTCTCTGGCCTTGTTCTCATTCTATGCGCTGGATCGCCTCAGCTTCATCAATGGCAATGTCATGGAGGTATCGACGGATTGGTTGCCCAGCCTTCAGCATTCGAAGGAGATGGATACCGCGCTTTCCGATCTGATCGGGGCGTACAGTCGTCATATCCTTGCTGTAACCGATGCGGATCAGCAAGATGCGGAAAAGAGTATCGTTGAAGAACAACAGCGTTTTCAGACCGAGCTCAACGCCTATGACAGCCTTGTAGCGCCTGGCGATCCGGAAAAAACGATCACCTCGGATATCCGTAATCTGATCGACGCCTACAAGAAGGCCGGAGCGGAAATGCTTGTGCTTTCCCGCTCCGGCAAGGACGAGGACGCGAAGATCGCCGTCAACACCAAAATGGCGCCGATCGCAGCGACGATTGCGGAGAATATCGACCGGATCGTGGGGATCAATGTCGATGGATCCAAAAAGGCCTATGAGGATAGCCAGTCCGCCTATGATCTGACGGTCAATCTGACTTTCATCATCATCGGCACAATCGGTCTCTTTCTGGCCGGAGGGATCTATTTCGGTTGGGCGCAGATCGCCCGCCCGATAGAAAAGATTACCGGATCGATGACGCATCTGGCGGCCGGCGATATTGCCCGTTCCATTCCCTTCGCCGGGCGTAGCGACGAGATCGGCGAGATGGCGGGGGCCGTTGAAATTTTCCGTCAGGCCGCAATTTCGAACAGGCGTCTGGAGGAGGAGGCCGAGGCGAACCGCGTCCAGGCCGAAGCCGACCGCATCCGTTTGACCGCCGAGGCCGAGGCTGCCGCGCAGAAGCGTTTGCAGGAAGCGACCTCCGGCCTTGCCGTTGGTCTACGCCGCCTGGCGGCCGGCGATCTCGATTTCCAGCTCGACGACCCGTTTGCTCCGGATTTCGAGGCGCTGCGCCACGACCTGAACGGTGCGGTTGGACAGCTGGGCCAGACATTGCGCTCGGTCGCGCAGGCGACGAGCCAGATCGATAGCGGCACGCAGGAGATCAGCCAGTCGGCCGAGGATTTGTCAAAGCGCACCGAGCAGCAGGCTGCCTCTCTGGAAGAGACCGCGGCAGCTTTGGACCAGATCACCGTGAATGTTGCCAACTCCTCCAAGCGGGCGGAGGAAGCCCGCTCGGTCGCCGTTCAGGCGAATGCAAGCGCGGCGCAGTCCGGCAAGGTGGTCGCCAGCGCGGTCAATGCCATGCAGAAGATCGAGGCATCCTCCAATCAGGTCACCAACATCATCGGCGTCATCGACGAGATCGCCTTCCAGACCAACCTGCTTGCCTTGAATGCGGGTGTGGAAGCCGCCCGTGCGGGCGAGGCCGGCAAGGGATTTGCGGTCGTGGCACAGGAGGTCCGCGAACTGGCACAGCGCTCCGCGCAGGCGGCGAAGGAAATCAAGGAACTGATCCGCAATTCCTCCGTCGAGGTCCAGAGTGGCGTAAAGCTCGTCAGTGAGACGGGCGATGCGCTCAAGACGATCGAGGGCTACATCGTCACCGTGAACCAGCACATGGACGCCATCGCTACGTCGGCGCGTGAGCAGTCGACCGGTCTCGCGGAGGTCAACACCGCCGTCAACCAGATGGACCAGGTCACGCAGCAGAACGCGGCGATGGTCGAGGAAAGCAACGCAGCAAGTGCGGCGCTCGCCTCGGAAGCAGGGCGCCTTCGCGGCTTGATCAGTCAGTTTCAGTTGGGCGGCGAGAGCGGATCACAGGCCGCGGCTCTCCGGCAAACGGCATCCGTCATGGCAGCTCCAAGACGGGCCGCCACAACGATGCGGCCGATTTCCCATGGCAATACCGCGCTCAAGCAGGAGGATTGGGAGGAGTTCTGATGGCGGGCTCGCACAAGCGACAGGAAGCGTTCGGCAGAACGTTCGGGAGGTAGGGTCTTTTTGATTCATAAATGCTGCGGGAGGCGATCATCATCGCCTCCCGCAAATGCCCTGTGTCATGGGCGAGCGGCTTGTCCGAGGAGGCCGGCTTGGTCCCAGCCAAGCGTCAAAGCTTGTATTCGTTGGCGAGGGTCACGTGATGATGGATGCGCCCCTCGAAGAACTCGGCAAGTACGGCTTCGGTCGCGGCACGGGATTCGGCACGGACGGGGCTTGCCAGTGCCGCCTCGACGGCCGCGATATCGGGATAGTTGATCGCGAGGATCAGCGGATATTCCGGGGCTCCATCATCGCGCGCCTCTGCGAAGGAGACGCGCACGTCCATCGCCTTGGGGAATTTTTGCCATTTGGGGAGGATACGCTCGATGACGGCCTTGCGGAAGGCGTCCGTCTGGCCGTCCTTCACCTTGCCTTCGAACAGTGCGAAACGGGTGATCATTCGAAAGTCTCCTTGTTCGGTCCGCGAAAGAATTCCATCAGCGCCGCCTGGTCTTCACCGCCCAGGCCGGCGGCCGTCAGCATGCGGTGGATTTCCGCACAGGCCGCCGTCAGCGGCATGGCAGTGTTGGTGCGGCGGGCAAGGTCCTGCGCGCCGTTCAAGTCCTTCACCATGTTGTCGATGCGCCCCGTGCGCCGATAATCCTTCGCGACGAAGCGCGGCATGTATTCCTGAAGGATTGCGCTGTCGGCGCGTCCTCCCTTCAGCGCCTGCGGGATTTTCGCCGCGTCCACGCCGGCATCGAGCGCAAGCTGCGTTGCCTCGGCGACGGCAAGGAAACCGAGACCGCAGAGCACCTGGTTGATCAGCTTCGTCGTCTGGCCTGCGCCGGCCGGCCCCATATGGGTATAGTTGCTGGCGACATGGCGAAGAACCTGATGCGCATCGGCAACATCCTTCGCATCGCCGCCGGCCATGAGCGTGAGTTCGCCGATGAGCGCTTTCGGCGCGCCGCCCGAGAGCGGACTATCGACCCAGCGAAGGTTCAGGTCTTCGGCATCGGCGGCAAGCCGTTTGGTGGCTTCAGGGTCGATCGAGGACATGTCGATGATCAGCGTGCCCGGCCGTGCGCCGTCGGCTACGCCCGCCTCTCCGAAGACCGCGCGCCGCACGATTGCCGGCGAGTTGAGGCTGAGGATCACGTAGTCGCTTGCGGCGGCCGCCTCCGCAGCCGTCGATGCGGCAACGGCCCCCTTGTCGACCAGCGCCTGGCGCTTCGCCGGATCCGGATCGAAAACCGTGAGACGGTTGCCCGTTTCGACAAGCCGAGTGCCGATGGCGCCGCCCATGGCGCCGGCGCCGATCAGCGCTACCCTGTTGCTCATGACGGCATTTCCTCCAGTTTTGCGGCGATCATATTCACGAGTGTGTCGAGCGGGGCCTCGATGTCGACGGTGATGGCTTCTTCGTCCGCGCCCGGCGGTTCGAGCGCCGCGAACTGGCTGTCGATAAGGCTCGTCGGCATGAAATGGCCGGCGCGGGCGCCCATACGGGCGGCGATCAGCGCCTTGCTGCCGGAAAGGTGGACGAAGACGACCGGTGCACCGGCGCGCAGGCGGATATGGTCGCGGTAGCGGCGTTTCAGCGCCGAGCAGCCCAGGATGAGGGTGCCCTCGGGCTTGGCGAGCATTCTGCCGACATGCGTGAGCCAGGGCCAGCGGTCGTCGTCCGTGAGAGGTTCGCCACGGCTCATCTTGGCGATGTTTTCCGGCGGATGCAGGTCGTCGCCGTCGAGATAGGTCGCGCCGAGGCGAGTGGCGAGGGCGGCCCCGACTGCGGACTTGCCGCAGCCGGCGACACCCATCAGGACGATACGTTTCCGATCGAAGGAATTGCGCATCTCAGAGCGAGGCCGTGATGCCGCCATCGACATAGAGCACATGTCCGTTCACAAACGAGGATGCGTCGGAAGAGAGGAAGATGCAGGCGCCGACAAGCTCTTCCACCTTGCCCCAGCGGCCGGCCGGCGTGCGTTTTTCCAGCCAGGCGGAAAAGGCCGGATCGGCAACGAGAGCGGCATTCAGCGGCGTGTCGAAATAGCCTGGCGCGATGGCGTTGCATTGCAGGCCGTGTTTCGCCCAATCCGTCGCCATGCCCTTTGTGAGATTGCCGACGGCGCCCTTGGTGGCCGTATAGGGTGCTATGCCGGGGCGGGCAAGCGCGGTCTGGACGCTGGCAATGTTGATGATCTTGCCGGCGCCGCGTGCGATCATGTGGCGCGCAACGGCCTGGCCAACATTGAACACCGTGGAAATGTTCGTCTTCAGGAGCCGTTCGAAGGCATCGGCGGGAAAATCCTCCAACGGCGTGCGATGCTGCATGCCCGCATTGTTGACGAGGATATCGATCCCGCCGACCTCCGCCTCGAAGGCATCGATGGCCCTGCGCACGGCGGCGTGGTCGGTGGCGTCGAAAGCGAGCGTGTGTTTCGCGCCAAGATCTTTTGCGGCGGCGGAGAGCTTGGCTTCGTCGCGGCCGTTGAGGATGACGTCGGCGCCGGCGGCGGCGAGACCCTTTGCCAGCGCGAAGCCGATGCCCTGCGAGGAACCGGTGACGAGGGCGCGTTTGCCCTTGACGTCGAAGAGTTGCGTGCTCATAAGCGGTTCCTCAGCTGAATGCGATTTGCGTCTTCATCGATTGACCCTTGTCCGAGGCGATGTCGAAGGCCTCGAGCGCCTCGGCGAGCGGCAAAGTATGGGTGATCAGCGGCTTCACGTCGATCAGCCCACCCTGCATGAGCCGGATGGCGACCGCGAATTCCTCATGGAAGCGGAAGGAGCCGCGCAGGTCCAGTTCCTTGGCGGTTATCGCCATCATCGGCAGGGTCATTTCCCCACCGAGGCCGAGCTGGACGATGACACCGCGCGGACGTAGCGCCTGTATGCCCGCGACGAGGGCCGGTTGGGCGCCGGAGCATTCATAAAGCACGTCAAAGCTGCCCTTGTTCTCGCTGAATGGAACAAGGCCGTCGCGGTCCTCGGCGAGATTGATCGTGCGGTCCGCTCCGACGGCCCGCGCAAAGCCGAGCGCCCGTTCGGAAAGATCGGCAGCGACGATTTCGGCTGCACCCGCCCGGCGGGCGGCAAGGATCGATAGCGTGCCGATTGGCCCGCAACCGGTCACAAGCACACGCTTGCCCAGCATTTCACCGGCGCGGCGGGTGGCGTGCAGCGTCACCGAGAGCGGCTCCGCCATGGCGGTCTCGCCGGCCGAAAGGCCATCGGCCTTCACGCACTGGCTCGCCTTGGCGACGAGCCGTTCGCGGAAAGCACCCTGGATGTGCGGAAAGGGCATGGCCGAGCCGTAGAAGCGCATGTTGAAGCAATGGTTCGGCAAACCCTTGAGGCAATAGTCGCAGGCGCCGCACGGCCGCGAGGGCGATACCGCGACGAGATCGCCGATGGCCAGACCTGAAACGCCATCGCCAAGGGCGGCGACATGGCCCGAGACCTCATGGCCGAGGATCATCGGCTCCTTGAGGCGTACGGTGCCGAAACCGCCGTGATTGTAATAGTGCAGGTCCGAGCCGCAGATGCCGCCGGCGGCGAGACGGATTTCGACTTCGCCTGGGCCGGGTGTTTCCGGCTCCCGCTCCTCGACGCGCAAATCCCTGGCCGCATGGATGACGATGGCTTTCATGGCGCTCTCACAGAAC
>CBFGOD010000177.1:0-8566 GCA_965650295.1 uncultured Shinella sp.
CTCAGCCCCTTCGAGCGCTCCGTCGAGGCCGTGCTTGCCGCGCGCGGCCGGCCGGTGGTGGTGCTCGCTTCGGGTGATCCCTTCTTTTACGGTGTCGGCGTGACGTTGTCGCGGCGCATCGCGCGGGCGGAAATGCAGGTCTTTCCCGCACCCTCCGCCTTCAGCCTCGCGGCCTCGCGCATGGGCTGGGCCTTGCAGGATACGGTCTGCGTCTCGCTGCATGGCCGTCCGCTCGATCTCATCCGCCCGCATCTGCATCCCGGCAGCCGCATCCTCGCGCTGACCTCCGATAGCGATGGCCCGGCGGCGCTGGCTATGCTGCTCTCCGAAAGCGGTTTCGGCGGCTCGGTGCTCAGCGTTCTCGAAGCGCTCGGCGGTGCGCGCGAGCGGGTGAGCAGCCATCAGGCCCAAAGCTTTGCGCTTGCCGATGCCGATATGCTGAATGTCTGTGCGGTGCAGGTGTCGGCCGACGGCACGGCAGCGCGCGTCCTCGCCTTCACGCCGGGTCTCGACGACGCGCTTTTCGAGCATGACGGGCAGATTACCAAGCGCGAAGTGCGGGCGTTGACCCTTTCGGCCTTGGCGCCGAAGCGGGGCGAGCTTCTGTGGGACGTCGGCGGCGGCTCCGGCTCTATCGGCATCGAATGGATGCTCGCCGATCCCTCGCTCCGGGCCATCGCCATCGAAGGCCATGCCGAGCGCGCAGCCCGCATCCGCCGCAATGCGCGGAATTTCGGTGTGCCGGGTCTGGTCGTCGTCGAAGGCACCGCACCTAATGCGCTCGAAGGCCTTGCGACCCCCGACGCAATCTTCATCGGCGGCGGCGGCAGCGAGCCCGGTGTGATGGCGGCGGCGCTGGCCGGCCTGAAACCCGGCGGCCGGCTGGTCGCCAATGCGGTGACGACGGAGATGGAGGCGGTGTTGCTTGCCCACCATGCCCGGCTTGGCGGCTCGCTCACCCGCATCGATATCGCCCGCGCATCGCCCGTCGGGCAGATGACGGGCTGGCGGCCGGCCATGCCGGTCACGCAATGGAACTGGGTCAAGCCGGCCGACATATCCGAGGATCAAAGATGACTGTTCACTTCATCGGCGCCGGCCCAGGCGCTGCCGACCTTATCACCGTGCGCGGCCGCGATCTCATCGGCAAATGCCCCGTCTGCCTCTATGCCGGCTCGATCGTCTCGCCGGAGCTTTTGCAATATTGCCCGCCCGGCGCGCGCATCATCGATACGGCGCCGATGTCGCTCGACGAGATCGAGGCGGAATATGTCAAGGCGGCTGCGGCGGGCGAGGATGTGGCGCGGCTGCATTCCGGCGATCTCTCGGTCTGGAGCGCTGTCGCCGAGCAGATCCGTCGGCTGGAGAAGAACGGCATCGCCTATACGATGACGCCGGGTGTGCCCTCTTTTGCGGCGGCGGCTTCGGCGCTCGGCCGCGAGCTCACCATCCCCGCCGTCGCACAGAGCCTTGTTCTCACCCGCGTTTCCGGCCGCGCCTCGCCCATGCCGAACCGCGAGACCCTGCAGGGGTTCGGCGCGACGGGGGCAACGCTCGCCATCCATCTCGCCATCCATGCGCTCGATCAGGTCGTGACGGAGCTGACACCGCTCTATGGCGCCGATTGCCCCGTCGCGATCGTCGTCAAGGCCTCCTGGCCGGATGAGCGCGTCGTGCGCGGCACGCTTTCCGATATCGCGGCGAAGGTGGCGGAAGAGCCGATCGAGCGCACGGCGCTGATCTTCGTCGGCCGCTCGCTGGCGGCAGAAGATTTTCGCGAGAGCTCGCTCTACGACCCTGCCTACCAGCGCCGCTTCCGCGGCCGGGGCGAGTGATCACTCCGCGGCGGCAACGGAGGGCGCCGGTATGTAGTTGAGCACCGGGCCCAGCCAGCGCTCGACATCGCCGACCGCCATGCCCTTGCGCCGCGCATAGTCCTCCACCTGGTCGCGCTCCACCTTGGCGACGCCGAAATAGTAGCTTTCGGGTGACGCGATATAGAGGCCGGAAACGGAGGAGCCGGGCCACATGGCGAAGCTTTCCGTCAAGGTCACGCCGATCTCCTTTTCTGCGTTGAGCAGGCGGAAGAGGGCGGTTTTTTCCGTATGGTCGGGCTGGGCGGGGTAGCCCGGTGCCGGCCGGATGCCGGCATAGGGCTCGCCGATGAGATCGGTCGGGGCGAAGGTCTCGTCCGGTGCGTAGCCCCAGAGTTCCTTGCGCACAACTTCGTGCATGCGCTCGGCAAAGGCTTCGGCAAAGCGGTCGGCGAGCGCCTTGACGAGGATCGAGTTATAGTCGTCGTTCGCCCGCTCGAAGCGTTCGGCAATGGCGATCTCGCCGATGCCCGCCGTCACGACGAAGCCGCCGAGATAATCGTGTTTGCCGCTGTCGGCAGGTGCAACGAAATCGGCGAGCGCGACATTCGGCCGGCCGTCGCGCTTGGAGAGCTGCTGGCGTAGCGTGAAGAAGGTCGCAAGCTCCGTGTCGCGCGCCTCGTCGGTGAAGAGCCTGATATCATCCCCGACGGTGCCGGCCGGCCAGAAGCCGACCACGGCCTTCGGCGTGAACCATTTCTCCGCGATGATCTTGTCCAGCATGGCCTGTGCATCGGCAAAAAGCTGGCGGGCGGCGGCGCCCTGTTTCTCGTCGTCGAGGATTTTCGGATAGACGCCCTTCAACTCCCATGTCTGGAAGAACGGCGTCCAGTCGATGTAGCGGGCAAGGTCGGCCAGATCCCAATCCTGCCAGACGCGGGTGCCGAGGAAGGATGGCGTCTTCGGCTGGTAGGCGGACCAATCGGCTTTGAATGAATTGTCGCGGGCTTTTGTGAGCGGCAGGCGCTGCTTTTCGGCCTCGCTGCGCGCATGGGCGTCGGCGACCTTGCGGTATTCCGCCTTCAGCGTTTCGACATAACCCGGCTTCATCTCCGGCGACAGCAGGCTGCCGACGACGCCGACGGCGCGGCTGGCATCGGTCACGTAGACGGCCTGGCCCCGGTCGTAGCGCGGATGGATTTTGACCGCCGTGTGAACGCGGCTCGTCGTGGCGCCGCCGATGAGAAGCGGGATGTCGAAACCCTCGCGCTCCATTTCGGTCGCGACATGCACCATCTCGTCGAGCGAAGGGGTGATGAGGCCGGAGAGGCCGATGATATCGACATTCTCGGCCTTCGCGGTCTCGAGGATCTTCGTCGCCGGCACCATGACGCCGAGGTCGATGATCTCGTAATTGTTGCAGGCGAGCACGACGCCGACGATGTTCTTGCCGATATCGTGCACGTCGCCCTTGACGGTGGCCATCAGGATTTTTCCGGCGCTCTGCCGCTCGCCGCTGCCGCCATTGGCCAGCTTTTCCGCCTCCATGTAAGGCAGCAGAACGGCCACCGCCTGCTTCATCACGCGAGCGGATTTGACCACCTGCGGCAGGAACATCTTTCCTGCGCCGAAGAGGTCGCCGACGACGTTCATGCCGGCCATCAAGGGGCCTTCGATGACGTGCAGCGGGCGTTCGGTGTTTTGCCGTGCTTCCTCCGTGTCTTCCTCGACGAATTCGGTGATGCCGTTGACGAGGGCATGCTCCAGCCGCTTTTCCACCGGCCATTCGCGCCAGGCGAGGTCGCGCTCGCGGGCTTCCTTGCCGGCCGCACCCTTGAAGCGTTCGGCGATATCGAGCAGGCGCTCGGTGGCAGTGCCGCCGGCCTTCGGCACGCGGTTCAGCACCACGTCCTCGCAGGCTTCGCGCAGCTCCGGCTCGATCGTGTCATAGACCGCCAGCTGGCCGGCATTGACGATGCCCATATCCATGCCCGCCTGGATGGCGTGGTAGAGGAAGACGGCGTGCATCGCCTCACGCACCGGCTCGTTGCCGCGGAAGGAGAAGGAGAGGTTGGAGACGCCGCCGGAAATATGGGCATGCGGCAGGGTCGCGGTGATCTCGGCGGTCGCCTCGATGAAGTCGACGCCGTAATTGTCGTGCTCCTCGATGCCCGTCGCCACGGCGAAGATATTCGGGTCGAAGACGATATCCTCGGGCGCGAGGCCGGCGACGTCGGTCAGCAGCTTGTAGGCGCGGGTGCAGATTTCCACCTTGCGCGCCTTGGTGTCGGCCTGGCCGGTCTCGTCGAAGGCCATCACGACAACGGCCGCCCCATAGGCACGCACCAGTTTCGCATGGTGCAGGAAGGCCTCTTCGCCCTCCTTGAGCGAGATGGAATTGACCAGCGGCTTGCCCTGCACGCATTTCAGGCCGGCCTCGATCACCTCCCATTTGGAACTGTCGATCATCACGGGCACGCGGGCGATGTCGGGCTCGGCGGCGATGAGGTTGAGATACTCCACCATCGCCTTGCCGGAATCGATCAGGCCTTCGTCCATGTTGATGTCGATGATCTGCGCGCCGTTCGCCACCTGGTCGCGGGCGACGTCGAGGGCAGCGGCGTAATCGCCAGCGGTGATCAGCTTGCGGAATTTCGCCGAGCCGGTGACGTTGGTGCGCTCGCCGACATTCACGAAGGGAATGGCCTCCGTCAGCGTGAAGGGTTCGAGACCGGAGAGGCGCATATGGCGCGGGATGTCGGGGATTTCGCGCGGCTTGTGGCGCGCGGCGGCCGCGGCAATCGCACGGATATGGTCTGGTGTCGAGCCGCAGCAGCCGCCGACCACGTTGACCAGACCGTCGCGCATAAAACCTTCGATCTGGGCGGCCATCTCGTCCGGCGTCTCGTCATACTGGCCGAAGGCGTTCGGCAGGCCGGCATTGGGATAGGCGCAGACGAAGGTCTGCGCGACCGAGGAAATCTCGGCGAGATGGGCGCGCATGGCATTGGCACCGAGCGCGCAGTTGAGGCCGATGGAGAAGGGATCGGCATGGCGCACGGCATTCCAGAAGGCCTCGGGCGTCTGGCCGGAAAGGGTGCGGCCGGAAAGGTCGGTGATGGTGCCCGAGATCATGACGGGCAGGTCGATGCCCTTTTCCTCGAAGACCTCGCGCGTGGCGAAGATTGCCGCCTTGGCGTTCAGCGTGTCGAAGATCGTCTCGATCAGGATGATGTCGGCGCCGCCATCGATGAGGCCGCGCAGCTGGTCGGCATAGGCGATGCGGAGATCGTCGAAGGTCACGGCGCGGTAGCCGGGATTGTTGACGTCGGGCGAGATGGAGGCGGTGCGGTTGGTCGGGCCGAGCGCACCGGCTACGAAGCGGCGCTTGCCGTCTTTCTGCTCGGCGCGCAGGCCGGCGCGGCGGGCAAGGCGCGCGCCGTCGCGGTTCAGCTCATAGACCATGTCCTCCATGCCGTAATCGGCCTGGGCGATGGTGGTGGAGGAGAAGGTGTTGGTCTCGAGGATGTCGGCGCCGGCGAGCGCGTAACGGTAGTGGATGTCCTCGATCGCGCCGGGCTGGGTCAGCGTCAGGAGGTCGTTGTTGCCCTGCTGGTGGCAGGCGCAATCGCCGAAGCGGTCGCCGCGGAAATCGTCCTCGACCAGCTTCAGCGTCTGGATTTCCGTGCCCATGGCGCCGTCGAGCACGAGGATTCTTTCGCGCGCGGCGGCTTCGATGGCGGCGCGGATCTCGCGACCGTCCCGCTTCGGCTGTTTTGGGCCGAACAGATCGTCCAGATGGGACTTGGTCATGGGGAAACCCTCCGGTGCAGGCAAGACTGCATCGGAATTCACATAAAGATATCTTTATGTCAATATGTCTTTATGCGGGGTGGGCCTAGTGCCTCGGCCCGTCGGCACCCGCAAGCGAAGCGAACAATTCCCGCAGACGAATGATATCGGGGTCGGCGCTTTGGCAACGGGAGAGCTTGTCCACCTCCTTCAGCGCCTCGACCGGCAGGTCGGCGCCGCGCGGCTGCCAGAGCAGCCAGGAGATGAAGACGGATTCCGGCTTGCCGGTGCCGGACGGCTGGATATCGGTGAATTGAAACATTTTTTCCCCAATCGAAAATTGGGGGATGACCGGACGCACGCTCATGGAATTCGCCCGAAGGCGACAACAAGCGCACCCTTGGGACACCCCGCCCATGGACGTTACAGACGCGTCAGGGCAGGTCTCCTGGCTTGCGGGTCATTGCCTTTGTCTCGCCTTCCCGGTGGTGCACACCAGTGGCATGGAGCGACATCGGCTCGCCGTTCACAGTTGCGGGGGCAGCGCCGGTCTTGATCCTCTCTGGAGCATCGCACCGGCTTCCCTCTTAGCCTCCGAGCCGCTTGCGATTCGGAAGACCCTGACGGGGCGAAACTGGCTCGGTGCGGCTCTCAAGTCAATGGTGCGGGATCATGGTGCACAGGTCTGGAACTTTTTTCGACGCGGGGCATTGGGGCTTCCGCCTGTCCCTTGCGCCTCGCCCGCCTCAATGGCGAGAGCGTGATTCACCAAAACCGCAGATGAGGGCCGATGCCGAGCCATCCCGACACGCTGAGATGTTGCAAGTCTCTGTCCTTACGGCTAAAAAATGCCGTTTTCATGCACCACGCGGCCAGGATGCCAATCAGCGTGTCGCCTGAGCCATGTTCTGACCGTCCGCGCCATGAGGGCGCCGTATGGTGTCATGGCTGATCGCGGCACAGAGACGAAACCTGCCCGCAAAAAACCTTCCGGCGCACAGGCCTTTGCCGGATGGTTCAACATGGCCGGATCCAGATTAAGAAATATGTCCCTTCACAATACGCCGCACACCGCCCGCGACGCAGACGCCAAGCAGATCGACTATAACGACTCGATCCGCGCCACCTATCTGACGCTGGAGGAGCTGGCCGATTGCGGCGAGGCACTCGCGCGCGACAAGACCGCGCCGCTGCCGGGATACAGACCCTTCGAGTTCCGTCCACGCCACAAGGAAAACGAGAAGGAAATCTTCCGCGTCTACCAGGCGACGGCCAAGGATGTCGAAGCCGGCGCGCAGATCACGCCCGCCGCCGAATGGCTGCTCGACAATTATTACGTCATCGAGGAAGCCATCCAGGAAGTGCGCCGCGATTTTCCGCGCCGCTTCTATCGTCAGCTGCCGACCATCGAGATCGACGGGCAGCAGGTGCCGCGCACGCTGGTGCTCGCCTGGCTCTATGTCGCCCACACCCAGAGCAATGTTTCCCATGAAAGCCTGACGGCCTTCGTGCAGGGCTTCCAGAAGATCGACGCGCTGAAGATCGGCGAACTCTGGGCGCTGCCCTCCTTCATCCGCTTCGTGCTGCTTGAAAACCTGCGCCGCATTTCCAGCCGCGTCGAGCGCTCGCGCAAGATGCGCTTCAAGGCCAATGATGTCGCCGACGAGCTCGTGCGCCTCAACGATCCGGAAAAAGCCATCGCGCATCTGCGCACCATGGAGAGCTTCGCCGAGGACAACACCTTCGTCACGCAGCTGCTTTATCGGCTGAGGGACGGATTGCAGGCCTCGGGTGCGGTGATCCAGTGGTTGGAACGCAAGATCGAGAGCCGCGGCAGCGACCTCGAAGAGCTGATCGTCTCGGAAAACAACCGCCTGTCCTCCGGCAATGCGACGATGAGCTCGCTCATCAAGAGCCTGCGCACTGTCGATGATACGGAATGGCCGGTCTGGTTTGAAAGCGTCAGCCGCCTCGACGAGGCGCTGCGCCAGGGCTCGGACTATTCCGACCTCGATTTCGGCTCGCGCAACAAATACCGCAACACGATCGAGCGTTTCGCCCGCCGCTCCGGCAAGACGGAACTCGAGGTTACCGAAATCGCGCTCGCCATGACGGCGGAAGACGCGGCCGCCCATGTCGAGGATCTCGACTACGAAGCCAATGTCGCCGCCTTCCTCGTCGGCAAGAAGCGCAAGAAGCTCGAAAAACGCATCGGCTACAACCCCTCCATCGTGCAGCGCATCGTGCGCTTCGGCCGTAAGCTCGACTGGTTCGCCATTGCCGGGCCGAACATCCTTCTGACGCTGCTGGCGATGATCGCGGTCTTCTATTTCCTCGATCAGCTCGATATTCCGAACGGCGCCTGGCTGATCATGCTGGTGCTCTTCGCGCTGCCGGCTTCGGAAGGCGCGTCGGGCCTGTTCAACACACTGGTCACCTTCTTCGTCACGCCCTCGCGGCTTGTCGGCTATGAATTCAAGGACGGCATTCCCGACGATGCGCGCACGCTTGTCGTCGTGCCCTGTCTGATCGCCAAGCGCGACCATGTCGACGAACTGGTGCGCAATCTCGAAGTGCACTACCTCGCCAATCCGCGCGGCGAGATCTATTTCTCGCTGGTCAGCGACTGGACCGACAGCCAGGTTGAGGAAACGCCTGCCGACCTCGAAGTGCTCGAATACGCCAAGCGCGAGATCGCGGCTCTTTCGGCGCGTTATGCCTATGACGGCCGCACGCGCTTCTACCTGTTGCACCGCCGCCGCCTCTACAATCCTTCCGAGGGCGCGTGGATGGGCTGGGAACGCAAGCGCGGCAAGCTGCACGAGCTGAACCTGCTGCTTCGCGGCGATGGCGACACGACCTTCCTGCCGGGCGCCAACATGGTGCCGCCCGACGTCAAATACGTCATGACGCTTGACTCCGACACGCGCCTGATGCGCGATGCCGTGACGAAGCTCGTC
>CBFGOD010000178.1:0-8565 GCA_965650295.1 uncultured Shinella sp.
ACGGCCTCGGACTGTGCGGGGATGAGGGTTGCGGCAAGGAAGGCCGCCAGGAAGAGGCCGCCATAGGCCGCAAGCGTGTTCATGGCGAGCGACGCCACGCCGTCAGGGATCGGCGAGTTCCTCGAATGCACCTTTCTTCGAGCCGATCTGTCGGCGCAACCATGCCATTCTTCCTTCCGGACAAGGCGCCGGAGTGGCCGCCTTGGACGCTTGCCTAAGACGTGCCGATGCCGGGGAAAAGCCTGGAAAGGTGATTTTTGGCGTGGAAGCGGATAGATGACGCGGTTGTGAACGGCTTGATGGCACTTCGACCTATGCGCCGGCAGCAGCCGAATGCGTCTTTAGCCGAGTTGAAAGAGATCGGCGGCGGCCCGCAGGTTCGGGCCGCCCGCACGATCGGCGCCGTGGAGGACTACGGCGGCTAAAGTCTGGTCGCGCTCAGCAGAGCGGCGACCGGTTCATCAGCATGATATCGCTTGCCGTCAGCGTCATGCGGGCCGGCTCGTCGATCTGCTCGAGCACGGCATGCAAGGCCTTGTCGAGGCAAAATTCCACGATTTCGGCGTCCAGCGATTTTGCGGATTCGATTGCGAAGGCCACGAGGCGCGCCAAGGCGATCAGCTCGGTGCTGCGGTCTTCCGTTTCTACGATGTCGATGTTCATGTCCATATCCCCAGAGCAAAGCTCGTCTCAAGCCCTGCCTGAACTATAGGCGTGACTCCGGGTTTATGCGCGTGACTCAGGCGTGACACACGCGGAATGGGAAACTACACGTTTTGCTTCGTTTTGGGTTGATCTGCTGCGGTGCGCCAAAGCGTGGTTGCCCGGAAGGCCCAGTTTCCCTGTTTGGCAGGGCTTTTCGGCTGGAAATCCCGCATTGCAGCAACAAGGGCGAGTGCGTCCTCGCGCTTTTGGTTCACAGTTGTTGCATGGAAAAGTTGTAGGATGCGTTGCTCGTTTTCGCCCGCATCTGCGGTTTTGAGAATAGCGGGCCAGGTTCGGTCCTTGTAGAAAAGGCTGCGAGCAGCCCTCCGTAGACCAGATAAGCAGGTCTTATCAAGAGCCTCCAGCGCCTCAAGCCTGTCCAGCGTCGCGTCGGCATTGACGAGGGGGAGCGACAGAGCGGGGTAGCCCAATTCTGCCGGACCGTGCAGCAAGGCGACGTCGGCGTCATCAACTCGGCGTCCGGTTGCATAATCCTCATAAATGCGGCCGACGCCGATCATGCCGAACGCATCGCATTCAGCGGCGCGCAATGCTCCCATGCTGGCGGCGCCGAAGACGGTCACGCCCTCTTCCAGCGCGTATAGAATCTCCTTGTGCCAGACGGGCGCGACATGCTCGAAATTGCCGTCGATGATGCCGATTGCCGTTGCGCCTGCCCGCACCGCGGCCAGTACATCGCCATGCGCCGCCGGTGTGCGGACATAAAGATCATCGCCGCCGAGGGCGGCGGCATCGGGCAGGCTGGGGCCGACGAAGAGAATTTTCATATTGTGCCGAAGACCATGCGGGAGAGCGCGCGGGCACCGACGGTATGTCGGCGGGCGCCTTCGGGATTTTCCAGTGCGGGAACGACGACCTTCACCACCGAGATCGGCAGCGCAGCATCGCCGAGGGGCACCGCGACGATGGGAGTAATGGCACAGGCTGCCAGCTTGTCGAGGCAATAGGCAAGGAGCGCTGCCGCGTCGCCCTGCGGTGCCGGGTAGGTTTTGGCCGGCCCCTGGAAGGCTCCGAACAAGGCAAGCGTTTCCGGTGCGAGCGGCCGCGTGAACGTCTCGGCAAAAAGATCGTCGCGGGCGCCGCTGATATAGGTAAGACGCGATTGGGCGACTTCGGTAAGTGCACGGATCAGGGCGCGCAAGGCCACCGGATGCGTGCCGTAGCCGACGGTCGCATCATGATAGAGCGGCTGCTGTTTTTCAGCGAGGCCTTCATTGCCCAGCACGGCGGCATAGGTCGGTATGGCAAGGTCGCTGGTGATGTCGAAGAGCTTCAGGTCGAGGCCCGCATCGCGGATGCGGGCGACGAGATCCGCCACGACGGGATCGTCGATGGTGGCAGGATCGATCGCGCAGGCGAGGCGTTTTTCCCGCGGCAGCAAGCGCCAGAGGCGGTCGGCGTCACGTTCGATGCGTTCGAGCAGACCGTGCAGGATCGCCTCGGATTCGCTATTGCCCGAGGCGAGACCGTCGGAAGATTGCCAGAAACGGGGCGACGGGTCCGTACGGTCGAGGCAGACGGCCTCGCGCGGCACGAAGATGCGCTCGCCGGTCACGACATCATAACCCGCCAGCCAGTCAAGCTCTTCGGTCTCGTCGATGAAGGGTTGGTTCGCGGCTATGAAAATGTCGAGCGGCAGGCACGCTTCGCCAGCCTCTGCAAAGGCCCGGCGCGATGTTTTTCGCGCGGCAACGAGGGGATCGCCGGCAATCGCCCGCTCGAGCGACTCCATCGCTGCGGAAACCCGGGCATCGATATCGGTGATACCCTTGCCCTGATTGATGACGATGGAACGCGCATTCGGGCTGACGGCATTCCAGACGGGAATCCCGAGCCGATCGAGGCCCGTCAGACGGGAAAGGCGCGTGATGCCGAACCGGGGCAAAAGCGCCTCGATCCGGCTCCAGGTTTCATCGGGGCCACAGATGCGGTCCGAATAGGCGGTCATAGCATGAGCCGTTTGGTGCTCACTTGTCGTAGATACCGCTGGAGAGCGGCTCTGCCGCGTGGGCCACTGTCGCAAAGCTGACGCCATGCGGCATCATTTTGCCGGCTTTGCGCAGATCGTCTGCGACATCAGCCGAAACGGCTGAAACGGTTCCGGCTTCGAGATCGGCGACCCAGAGGCCGTTTTCACCTTCGAGACCGAGAATGACCATTTTCGACATATTGAATCCCCTTAGTTTGACGATTTTCGTAGTGAGTTTAATGGGTTACTCTAGCCGAGTATTACGGGTTAAGGCCGCGAGATTACGACTCGCGGCCTTAATGCTCACTTGTCGTAAAATCCGCCCGAGAGTGACGTCGCGGTTTCAGCCACAGCTGCAAATTTGATGCCACTCACGAAAGCCTTATCGGCCTTGCGAAAGGCATTTGCTGCGGAGCCTGTGACGGCTGCGACAGTGCCTGCATCCAGATCGGCAACCCAAATACCGTCTTCCCCTTCAAGGCCGAGAACAACGATTTTCGACATTTTTTCCTTCCTCCGTTTCGTGAAGGCCTTGCCGACAGGGCAAAGGCTCATTTATCCATGTAGCCACCTGAAAGAGGTTCGGCGGCTTGAGAAAAGGCTGCGGGGTTAATGTTGCGCTTTACGACTTCACCACCCTTGCACAGATCCTCAGACGACCGTGAAGCGACTGCGGTGAGAGTGCGCGCATCATGGTCGGCCATCCAGAGACCAGGTTCACCCTCTACTTCGATCATGACCATTTGAGACATATTCTCCCCCTCTTTGGTTAGCACATGAAAATGGTAGCAATCTCCCGATTAGAGGCAAATGTTTTTTCCAGGCAGAGCGCTCCGATCAGTTGTCCAGAAAGCCGCCGGAAGCGTCCAGAAAGCCACTGGAAACATCGAGGAAGCCGCCGGAGACCGCATCTACGGATTTCGCGACAGCAGCGAGATTGACGCCTTGGGTAACCGTCAGCCCTGCTTTACGCATTTGGTCAACAGCTTTGAGTTGCCCGGTGGGTGTGCCGGCCAATTTGACGATCGTTCCTGCGTCCAGGTCCGCCACCCAAAGGTTATCATCGCCCTCGACGCCAATTACAACGATTTTCGACATTTACTATCTCCTTTTTAGTATTAAGTTTAGAAGCCAGCTTTCTTTAGGCCTTCTCGATACATTTCCTTGTATTGTTCCTCCTTGATCGGAACGACTGCCATCCACGTTTCGAGGCTGAAATTTGGATTGAGATCGTAGGTGCGTCTAACGAAGCGGCGTGCCTTTTGCTTATCGCCCAGCATGCCCCAACATGCAGCCGAGAGCCGATGGGCGGGTGCGGCGTCCTTCATGCGGCCGATATAGGCAAGGGCTGTCTCGTACTCGCCCATGAAGTAATTCGCGCCGGCGGCGGTCCAGAAATATTCATCCGGCGGAAGGGGATTGAGTTGGATGGCATTTTCGATCTTCTGTAGGCCGGCATCAGGAAGAGAGGCCTGTACAAGCGTATCGGCATAGCTTGCAATGACATTGGCGTAATGCGGGCTCAGCGCCTCGGCTCGGTCGAGGACAGCAATGCTTTCGTCGAAACGGCGGGCATAGAGCTTGACGACGCCGAGTTCCCGATATCCTGCCGGCAGGCGTTCGTCGGCGCGGATGGTTTCCTCGGCATATCGCTCCGCCTGCCGCAGAAGCTCTTCGTCGCCACGGGCTGTTACCAGCCATTCCAGGAAATAGCTGCGGGCGAGACCGCCAATGGCTGGCGCAAAGCCGGCATCCGCCTGCAAAGCCTCGCGAAAGCTTTTCCTTGCACGTCTGATATCGCGCAGATCGAGCTTTTTTAGCTGACCCTGACCGATCAGGAAGCTGCGATAGGCGTCGGCATCCCGCTCATAGTCGCTGCGAATGAGTTCATTCATCTCAATCTGCGTCGCGATCGCGCCTGCGATCTGATGGGCGATCATTTGCCGTGAGCGGGCAAGCCCTTCCGCCGTGAGAGGGAAACGGTCGGCCCAGATGACCTCGTCGCTGCCGAAGAAGATGAGCTGGGCAAACAGCGTGTGGCTGTCGCCTTCGTCGCGCAGCCGCGTCTCCAGGATGTAGCTGATCTTGTGGCGCTCGTAGGTCGCGGCCCGGTCGGTCTGAAGCGATATCTGGGCTGCGGTGTGCGGCGCGATGATCGAGATGGAGCGCAGGGCGCAAAGCCCAATCGTCACGTCCTCGATCAGGGCTTCGGAGAAGCGCGCGGCGTTGCGTGCGGCGAGTGTGGTAACGGGCGGAAGGAGCACGACCCGCGGCGGGTTCTTGCGGGGCGGCGCGATCTCATGTTCCTGCGGCGTCAGAGCCTGGATGGACGGCTGAAGCGTCATCAGGGAGGCGTGCATGGCCGGCCGGCCCGTCAGCACGGCCCGTACCTCTTCGTCATCGGGGCTGACTTCCAGAAGGCGGAGCGCTGCGGCCGAGCGCGCCTGCCGCAGCGCTCCGTTATCGGCCGGCTTTCCGTCGAGCAGGGTCGTGCGCAAAAGCGCCATATGGGCCGTTCGCTGCAACGCGATCCAGCTTGTCAGCATGCGGTTGCCCGGCTTGGCGTATTTGAGGAAATCCTCGTTCAGGAGGTCCGTCAGCACATTGAGGTTCGCGCCGTCGCGGATCTGCCCGACGTCGCTTTCAACGGGCTCCGATCCGAGCGAGACCGTGGTATCGGTGAAGGTCAGATATGCGCGGTCCAGCTCGCGCTGGCGCTTCTGGACGCGCGATACCGTCTGGCGCAGATTGGCGAAGGCGCTGGCGCTGTGCTCTTCGTCCCAGAAGAGGCTCGCAACTTCGGCACGCGGCATCTCGGTGATGCCGCGCGTGAGAAGATAACCGAGGATCAGAAGCGCCTTTTCAGGAAAGGCGATATCATTGCCGCCCTCGTCGAGCAGGCGCAGATGACCGAACGTCTGCAGCCGTGCCGGCATTTTGGGCTCAGATCCGCAGTTCCGGCGCGTTGTCGGCGCGATCACCTGCCGTGTCGGCAGCGCTTGCCTTGGAAAGAGCGGTCGCGAGCTGGATGATCGACTTGCGAACCCCGGCATCCTCGATCTTCAGGAAGGCGCGGTTGAGGTCGAGGCCTTCCTTGGAGGAGACGAAGGTCGAGACGTCGCCCGTCTCGTGCCCGGCGCCGGCGCTCGGTGCGTTGCTGTCGTCGTCCTGGAAGAAGAAGCTCGGCGGTACACGGAAGACATCGGAGATCGCCTGGAGGCGGCTCGCGCTGATGCGGTTCGTGCCCTTTTCGTATTTCTGGACCTGCTGAAAGGTCACGCCGAGCCGGTCCGCAAGTGCCTCCTGACTCATGCCCACCATCAGCCTGCGCAGGCGGACGCGGGAACCGACGAAGACGTCGATCGGGTTAGGGACTTTCTTGGTCATGAGGCTTTCTCCCCCTTAAGGCATGCCGGGGCATGGCGAGATACAACTATCCCCTCACTCTGCTTGAATCGCGGAGCGGATGCAACTGTCGCGTTGCGGAAATAGTCGCTACCGTAACGTGAAGTCGCGTGTAGTCTATATGTCGTAATTCTGTGGTGCGCTCAGCGACGCGATGAATTTTTTCGTCCGTTCGCGCTGTGGCGTCGAGAAGATCGTACGCGGCGCACCCTGCTCGACGATCACGCCGCCATCGAGGAAAACGACCGCATCGGCAACGCGCGAGGCAAGCCGCAGATCATGCGTCGCCATGACCATGGTCGTGCCTTCGCGGGCAAGCCGGCTCAGCACTTCAACAACCTCCTCGGCAAGCTCCGGATCGAGCGCCGAGGTCGGCTCGTCGCAGAGCAGCACGCGCGGCGAGGGAGCGAGCGCGCGGGCGATTGCGACACGCTGCTGCTGGCCGCCGGAGAGGGTCGCCGGCCAAGCATCCGCCTTGTGCGCCATGCCGACCTTTTCGAGCAGTTCCAGCGCCCGGGCGCGCGCCTTGTCGGCGGGCCATTTCAAGACGGTGACGAGGCCCTCCATCACATTGGCGATGGCCGTCTGGTGCGGGAAGAGCTGGAAATTCTGGAAGACCATGCCGGTCTGCCGGCGCAGCTTCTGCACCGCGTCCCATCCGACCTTGCGGCCGGGCGCGAAGTCGATCTTCTCATCGCCCAGCTTGATGGAGCCCGACGTCGGCGTTTCCAGCAGGTTGATGCAGCGCAGAAGCGTGCTCTTGCCGCCGCCCGAGGGGCCGACAAGCGCCGTCACCGTGCCTTCCGCGAGGCTGAGGCTGATGTCGCGCAGGACGTGGTTGTCGCCGAAGCGTTTTTCGATGTGGCGGAGTTCGATCATGTGCGCGCCTCCAGGAAGCCGCCATAGCGGGCAAAGCGCTTCTCCAGCCGCACCTGAAGGGCCGAGAGCACGGAGCTCAAGGCCAGATAGATCAGCGCCGCCTCGATATAGAGGATCAGCGGCTCATAGGTGGTGGCGACGATGCGCTGCGCCGTCTGGAAGAGTTCCGGCACGGTGACGGCGGCGGCAAGCGAGGTGTCCTTCACCAGTGAAATGAAGGTATTGGAAAGCGGCGGAACGGCAACGCGCGTTGCCTGCGGCAGGATGGTGCGGCGCATCGCCTGCGACCAGCTCATGCCGATCGAATAGGCTGCTTCCCACTGGCCGCGCGGCACAGACGAAATGACGGCGCGGATGATCTCCGACGTATAGGCGCCGACATTCAAGGTGAAGCCGATGAGGGCCGCGGGGAAGGCGTCGAGCAGGATGCCGACGCTCGGCAGGCCGTAGAAGATGACGAAGAGCTGCACGAGCAGCGGGGTGCCGCGGATCACCCAGACATAGAAGCGGGCGACGGCGACCAGAGGTTTCGGCCCGAACAGCCGCGCAATGGCGGTGAGCAGACCGAGCGTCAGGCCCAGCACGAAGGACAGGAGGGTGAGCGGAATGGTGAAGACAAGCGCTGCCCACAGAAGGGGCGCAAGCGAGTCCAGCATCAGTTGAAGCCACGGCGGCACGGAAAACCCTCCGAAATGCGGCTGGCCGGGGGTATCCCCGGCCAGTTGGTCGTTTCATCTATAGGACAGGAACGGGCCGCCGCGAAGCGGCCGTCTCATGATTACTTCGAGACGTCCTGGCCGAAATACTTGTCGGAGATCGCCTTGTAGGTGCCGTCGGCCTTGATGTCGACGAGCGCCTTGTTGATCGCTTCCAGGAGTTCCGGCTCGCCCTTGCGGATGATCACGCCGGAATAGTCGGCGTTTTCCTGCTCGGCGGCGATCTTCACGTTAGCGTCGGGCTTGTGCTTCTTGAAGTCGAGGAAGGACAGGCTGTCGTTGATCGTGGCGTCGGCGCGGCCGGTCAGCACGAGCTGGATCGACTGGTCGAAACCGTCGGTGCCGACGAGTTCTGCACCCGCGCCCTCGGCGATCTTGCCGAAGTTGCTGGTCAGCGACTGGGCGGACTTCTTGCCCTTCAGGTCGGCGAAGCCCTTGATGCTGTCATCGTCGGCGCGCACGATCAGCACGGCCTTGGAGGCGATATAGGGCTCGGAGAAGTCATATTTCTGCTTGCGCGCTTCGGTGATGCCGACCTGGTTGATCACGGCGTCGTAGCGGTTGGCGTCGAGGCCGGCGATCAGGCCGTCCCACTTGCCTTCCAGGAACTCGGCCTTGACGCCAAGCTTCTTTGCGATGGCTTCGCCGATCTCGACGTCGAAGCCGACCAGCTTGCCGTCGGTATCATGGTAGGTGAAGGGCGCGTAGGTGCCTTCGGTGCCGATCTTCAGCGCGCCGGCCGACTGGACGGCGGCGAGGTTTTCGCCGGCATGGGCGGGTGCGAGGATGGCGGCCTGAAGCGCTGCAGCGGCAGCGAGGGTCTTCAACCAGTTCATCGTGGGACTCCGTTTCTGGCTCGTGTTCGATGGC
>CBFGOD010000179.1:0-8546 GCA_965650295.1 uncultured Shinella sp.
CTCCTCCGTGGTGAAGGCATAAAGGAAGATGAGCAGGATCGGCAGGTGCAGGAAGGCGAGGCCGAGACCGGCGGCAACCTTCAGGCCGAGCGGGGCGGAGGTGTTTCTGTCAGAGCGCATCGAAGGCCCCCTGTCGTTTGGCCATCCAGAGATAGAGGCCCATGATGACGATCGGCACGACGGAGAAGGCTGCGGCGAGCGGGATGTTGCCGGCCGTGCCCTGCTGGGCATAAACCGCCTGGCCTATGAACAGCCGCGACGAACCGATGATCTGCGGAATGATGTAATCGCCTAATGTCAGCGAGAAGGTGAAGATCGAGCCGGCGATAATGCCGGGCAGCGCCAGCGGGAAGAGCACGAAGCGGAAGGTCTGTGCCGGGTTGCCGCCGAGGTCAGCGGAAGCCTCGATCAGGTTGCCCGGCACGCGCTCCAGCGAGGCTTGGATCGGCAGGATCATGAAGGGCATCCAGACATAGATGAAGACGATGAAGGTGCCGGTATAGCTGATCGACAGCGAGGAGCCGCCGACGACCGGAAGGGCGAGCCAGGCATCGAGCAGCCACAGGAGGTGCAGCTTGGCGAAGAACCAGGTGAGAATGCCTTCCTTGGCGAGGATGAGCTTCCAGGCATAAATCTTGACGAGGTAGCTCGACCACAGCGGCAACATGACGCCGAGATAGAAGATGACCTTCCATTTCCCCTTGGCGTAGCGCGCCGCGTAATAGGCGATGGGAAAGGCGATGATGGCGGAGGCGAGCGTCACCAGCGCGGCCATGACGACGGTGCGCAGGATGATGTCGAAATTCGACGGGATCAGCAGCTGCTTGTAGGTGGCGAGCGTGAACTCGTAATTGATCAGTCCGGAAAAATCGTCGATCGAGAAGAAGCTCTGCAACAACAGGGCGAAAAGCGAGCCGAGATAGATGACGCCGAGCCAGAGCAGTGGCGGCGTCAGCATCAGCAGCAAAAGGATCTTCGGGTTGCGCCAGAAGAAATCGGAGAGCCGCCCGGAAGGGCCTTGCCGGCCAGCGAGGATCGAGGTGTCGGTGACGGTGCTCATTGGGCGCCGTCCATCGTGTGCAGGTCCTGCGGCAGGAAGGAGAGGGTGATCATGTCGCCCTGCGCGGGAACGGCGACGGATGCCGGCAGCATGGCCGCGACACGTGCGCCGTTCGCCTCGACCGTTACGCGGTTGGCAGCGCCGAGGAAGCTTGCGGCGGTCACGCGGCCGGAGAATTGTTTGCGGCCGGGGCCGTCGCCAAGGCCAATCGCCTCGGGGCGCAGGCTGGCATAGTGTTTGCCGAAACCGAGATTTTCCACGAATTCCGGCGGAAGCACATTGGAGGAGCCGACGAAATCGGCGACGAAACGCGTCTGTGGTCGCTTGTAGACCTCTTCCGGCGTGCCGAGCTGCTGGATCTTGCCATCGCTGAACACCGCGATGCGGTCCGCCATCGACAGGGCCTCGCCCTGATCATGCGTGACGAAGACGAAGGTGATGCCAAGCGATTTTTGCAGGGACTTCAGCTCTTCCTGCATCTGCTCGCGCAGCTTGAGATCAAGCGCGCCGAGCGGTTCGTCGAGGAGGAGCACACGGGGGCGGTTGACGAGGGCGCGGGCGAGCGCCACGCGCTGGCGCTGGCCGCCGGAGAGCTGGCCGGGGCGGCGGGTGCCGTAGCCGGGCAGCTTCACCATGGCGAGTGCTTCCTCGGCCGCCTTCAGCCGTTCCGCCTTGCCGACGCCCTTGACCATCAGGCCATAGGCGACATTCTCGAGGATCGAGAGATGCGGGAAGAGGGCGTAATCCTGGAACACCGTGTTGACGTTGCGCCGATAGGGCGGCACGCCCTCCGCCGTCTCGCCGAAGATTTCGATATGGCCCGAGGTCGGCTGCTCAAAGCCGGCCATCAGGCGCAGGCAGGTTGTCTTGCCGGAACCTGATGGACCGAGCATCGCGAAGAACTCGCCCTCGGCGATGGCGAGATCCACGCTATCGACGGCGCGCACGGCGCCGAAATGGCGGGATACTTGCTGGAACAGGACGGCGGTCATGGGGGCTCCCGGTGGTTTTGAGGCGATGGGCAAAGCGCCCATCGCGAGAATTTTCATGAGCGGTAGCTGAGGCATGAAACGGCACACCGATACGATCTCCCCCCTTGTGGGGGAGATGCCCGGCAGGGCAGAGGGGGGTGAGCCCACCCGCTTCGGTAGATGGTGCCGCTTCGCGGCCACCCCCCTCTGTCACCTTCGGTGACATCTCCCCCACAAGGGGGGAGATTGGTGGGTGTTTGCCGCGCCGATATTACCGGATTGGCAGAGCTTCAGCGCCCGCCGATCACGCCGATATAGTCGGAGACCCAGCGATGGTAGGGCACGCATTCGCCCTGGCTCTCGCATTTCGAAACCGGCGTGCGCCAGAAGGCGATCTTGTCGAAATTGTCGAAGCCGTTCGTTGCGCAGCCACCGTCTGTCAGCAGCGCATTGCCCTTGCAGGCGGCCGGAACCGAGGGAACGGCGCCGAACCAGGCGGCCGCGTCACCCTGCACCTTGGCGGACAGCGAATGTTCCATCCACATATAGGCGCAGTTCGGATGCTGGCTTTCGGCATGCAGCATGGTCGTGTCCGACCAGCCGGTGACACCTTCTTCCGGGAAGGTCGAGGCGATCGGCTGCTTTTCGGCCTGCATCAGGTTGACCTGGAACGGCCAGGAGCCGGAGGCGACGACGCCTTCATTCTTGAAGTCGTCGATCTGGATCATGGCATCGTGCCAGTAGCGGCCGACCAGTGTGCGCTGGACGCGAAGCAGATCGAGCGCGGCCTTGTACTGGTCTTCGTTGAGCTCGTAGGGGTTCTTGATGCCGAGTTCCGGCTTGTGCGCCATCAGGTAATGGGCGGCGTCGGCAATGTGGATCGGGCCGTCATAGGCCTGCACGCGGCCCTTGTTGGATTTGCCGTCCGGCAGCGTCATCTCCTCGAAGACGACCTTCCAGCTCTTCGGCGCTTCGCCCTTGAAGGCTTCGGTGTTGTACATCAGCACGTTCGGCCCCCAGAGATAGGGCGTGCCGTAGTGAACGCCGTTGACCGTATGCCACGGCGCGCTTTGCAGGCGCTCGTCGACGGTCTTCCAGCTCGGGATGAGGTCGGTGTTGATCGGCTGGACGCGCTTGCCGGCAACGAGACGCAACGACGCATCGCCCGAGGCGGTGACGAGGTCGAAGCCACCTTCGTTCATCAGGGCGACCATTTCGTCCGATGTCGCCGCGGTCTTCACGGTGACCTTGCAGCTCGTCTTTTTCTCGAATTCGGTGACCCAGTCGTAATTCTTGTCCGTCTCGCCGCGCTCGATATAGCCGGCCCAGGCGACGATGGACACTTCGCCTTCGCCGGCGCCCAATTCCTTCAAGGGCTCTTGTGCGATGGCGGCTGTGGTGAAGGCGAGCGAAAGGGTAAGCGCGGTGCAGGAATGCAGAAATCGCTTCATGACAGTCTCCCGGTTTGGCCGCTTTTGAGCGGTATTGTTCCCGTATGAAAAGGTGCCGTGATTTTGCCGCTTTCGCAAATTCATTAATCAGAATTCCGCTATCGGAAATTCCGAATGCACTATGTTTTTCTCCGATAGCTGCACATTTGCAGGGAGAAATCGCTACCGTCCGCGTCCGCCGCGCAGTGCTTCCGCCAGCCCCACGAAATCCCGCGCCGCCTGTGGCAGGCTCGACCCTTTGCGCCACACCATACCGATCTGCACGACGGGCAGCGCGCCGGAGACGTCGCGGCTTTCGATCCGGTCGCCTTCCAGCGACCAGGGGCGGTAGACCAGATCAGGCAAGAGCGCGATGCCGGCGCCCGTCGCCACGAGACTGCGCACGGCTTCCACGGAACGGGTGCGGAAGGCGACATGCGGGCGGGCGCCCAGCGCCGAGAGCAGCTTTCCGGTGTTTTCCTCGATTTCATCGACCGTCAGCATGATCAGCGGCTCCTTGGCGATATCGCTGACGGAGATGATATCGGCCGAGACGAGCGGATGGCCGATCGGCAGCCAGAGCCGGTAGGGTGAGGTTTCGATGATCTCCGCCTGCAACGCCATGCGGTCGCGCAGGTTCGATATGACCATGACGGCGACGTCGAGTTCGCCACCGACCAGGAGGTGTTCGAGATAGGAGCCGTTGTCCTCGATCGCGCTGACATCGATGCCGGGAAAGGCGCGTCGATAGCGCGACAAGAGGTCCGACAGCACGTAACCGGCGACGAGCGAGGTGACGCCGAGATTGAGCTGACCCTTTTCCGGCGTGCGGCTGTCGGAGAAGGAGGAGCGCGCATCCGAGACATTGGCGAGGATTTTCGTCGCGTGGCGCAGGAACTGGTGGCCGTTATGCGTGGTCGTGAGCCCGCGCGGATGGCGCTCGAAAAGCTCGACGCCGAGATCCGATTCGAGCTCCTTGATCGCCTCGGTGATCGAGGACTGCGAGATCGAGAGGTTCTGCGCGGCGCGGGTCACGGATCCCTGTTCCGCGACGGCGACGAAATATTGCAATTGCCGGAAGGTGAATGCCATGGCGGCAGTTAATATGGCGGCGGCAGGTCAGGCAAGCGCCGAAAATTCCTTGGGAAAGCCGTTTGCAGGACAGGCGGCGGGCAAGGGCGCTGCTATGCTGCCGGGACAAGACGAGGAGCCGCCATGACCGAACTTCCCATGCCGACCGAAGAAGGTATTCTGGCCTTCCACAAGCGCTGCGAGGATTTTTACCCCGCCGATGCCGTGGATGCCGATATCACGCAGCAACGCGCCTGGTACGATGCCCTTTGCGCCGCCTTCGACGCGCCGCCGCCGGCCGGCATGGTCAAGGAGGATGAACTGGTGGCGGGGCGCATTCCGGTGCGGCGCTACCGGCCGGCCAGTGTCACGACGCAAACGCGGCTCTACTACATTCACGGCGGCGGTTTCGTTGTGGGGTCGTTGAACAGCCACGATGCGATCTGCGCCGAATTGTCCGAAGCGGCGGGCGCCGAACTCGTCTCCATCGATTATCGCCTTTCGCCCGAGCATATCTGGCCCGCCGCTTTCGAGGATTGCTGGGCCGTGCTGGTCGCGCTCTTGCAGGAAGGCCGGCAGGTCGTCGTTATAGGCGACAGCGCCGGCGGCAATCTGGCGGCTGGGATCGTGCTGAAGGCGCGCGACGAGGGGCTGAAGGGCATCGTCGGGCAGGCTTTGATCTATCCCGGCCTCGGGGGCGATCTCGTTTCCGGCTCCTATGTGGAGATGGCCGATGCGCTCGGCCTTTCTACCTCAGACGTCGCCTACTACCGCGATGTCTACAAGGCGCCTGACGATGCGGCTCACGCCTTTCCGCTTCGGGCGGGCGAGCTGGCCGGTCTGCCGCCGGCTTTCATCACCGGCGCCTATTTCGACCCGCTGCGCGACGATGCGCGGGCCTATGCGGCGCGGCTGATCCTGGCCGGCGTGCCGGTGGAATATCGTGAGGAAAAACAGATGATCCATGCCTGGCTCCGCGCCCGCTTTATGAGCGATGGGGCGAAGGCCGGTTTTGCGGCGCTGTGCGACGCCGTCAGCCGGATGGCTCGTTCATGAGCGGCGTCACCGATCTCGACGAACTCCTGAAGACGATGGAGCCGGCGCTGGCTGAGGGGTGTTTCGTCTATGCCTGTGTGCCGATGGACGAGCTGGCGAACCACCTTTTCCGCAAGCCGATTGGCATCTTTCAGGAGGCGGAGGGTCTGACGCTGATCGTGCCGGCGGAGGCTGCCGAAGGGCTTTCCGCCAGTCCGCCGATGCGCATGATCACGCTCACCGTGCATTCCTCGCTCGAGGCGGTGGGGCTGACCGGGGCTTTCGCGGCGGCATTGACCCATGCGGGCATAAGCGCCAACGTGGTTGCCGCCTACCATCACGACCATATATTCGTGCCGGAGCGGGATGCGGAACGGGCGCTGGATGTCCTTCGCGCACTGTCCCGTTCGGCGCGGGAAAAGGGAGAAGGACGATGAGATTTTTCCGGTTTGCAGGAGCTGTTCTGGCTCTTGGTCTTGGAACGGCATCGCCGTCCCTATCGTTGGCCGAGGACGCTGCTCCGCCTATTCCTGCCTGCGCGCTCACCGGCGCGCAAAGCGTCTTCATCGGCGGCGCGCCGGCGCTTCGGCTGTCCGACGTGGTGAATTGCCCGCCGGAGCTTTACGAGATCGTGCCGAGCATCATGATCGAGGGCCAGCCCATGGTGAAGTTCCGCAGCGGTGTCGGCGAGAAGGGCAATTGCACGGCGCGCGGCGAAGAGACCGTGATGGCCGAGGGCGAGACGACCAGCCGCGTCGGGGATGTGAACTGCAAGCAGAATTGAGGGGGAGAAACCCTTCGGCGGTTTTGCGCGGAAAGCTACCCCATTCTCGACGTCATCCTCGGGCTTGACCCGAGGATCCATCCACCCCCACTGAGTTTGCCGCGTGGATCCTCGGGTCAAGCCCGAGGATGACGAGTGAAAAGGTAAGGGCATTCCGTAAAAGGAAACGGGCGGCCCGAGAGCCGCCCGCTTGATCAGTTGCCGGCGCTGGCCATGCGCCGGGTGGTGAGTACCCGCTCCAGCCAGCCGATCTCCATTTCCGGAACCGACTTGAGCAGCAGATCCGTATAGTCGTCGAAGGGTGGCGAGAGCACCTTCGATTTCGGGCCGAAGCGCACGAGGCGTCCCCGATGCATCACGGCCACCGAATCGGCGATGGCGCGCACGATGGCGATGTCGTGCGTGATGAACATGTAGGAGACCTGCGTTTCCTCCTGCAGCTTCAGGAGAAGTTTCAAGATACCTTCGGCCACCAGCGGGTCGAGGGCGGAGGTCGGTTCGTCGCAGAGGATGAGCTCGGGCTTGGCCGCCAGGGCGCGGGCGATGGCGACGCGCTGTTTCTGGCCGCCCGAAAGCTCGGCGGGGTAGCGGTCGGCGAAGCGGCCGCCCATTTCGATCTGCTCCAGCAGTTCCTTCACTCGCTCCGTCTTCTCACGGCCGCGCAGGCCATAGTAGAAGGTGAGCGGGCGACCGACGATGTCGCGCACCGTCTGGCGCGGGTTCATCGCCGTATCGGCCATCTGGTAGATCATCTGGACACGGCGCAGCTCATCATTCGACCGACCCTTCAGCGCCTTCGGCAAGGCCTTGCCATCGAAGCTGATCGTGCCTTCCTGCGGCGGAAGCAGGCCGGTGATGACGCGGGCGAGGGTGGATTTGCCCGAGCCGGATTCGCCCACCACCGCCAGCGTCTGGCCTTTTGGCAGATGCAGGGAAACGTTCTGCAACACCTTGAAGCCGTTGGAATAGCCGGCCGTGATGTTATCGACCTTCAGGAGCGTGTCCGTCTGGTCGGGCGCCTCGTCCCGTCTGGTGCCGCGCACATTGACGAGCGCGCGGGTATAATCCTGCGTCGGTGCCTCGATGATCTGCTTCACCGAGCCGTACTCGATCATCTTGCCGTGACGCAGCACGAGGATGTCGTCCGTGATCTGCGCCACGACCGCGAGATCGTGGGTGATGTAGAGCGCAGCCGTGTGGGTTTCCTCGATGGCGTGCTTGATCGCGGCAAGCACATCGATCTGCGTCGTCACGTCGAGCGCCGTGGTAGGCTCGTCGAAGACGATCAGTTCCGGGTTGGGGCAGAGCGCCATGGCGGTCATGGCGCGCTGGAGCTGGCCACCGGAGACCTGGTGCGGATAGCGCTGGCCGAAGGTCTCCGGGCTTGGCAGGCCCAACACCTTGAACAGGTAGAGCGCGCGCTTTTCCGCCTCCGCACGGCTCATGATGCCGTGTTTCAGCGAGGCCTCGATGACCTGTTCGCCGAGCCGGTGGGCCGGATTGAACGCCGCCGCCGCCGACTGGGCGACGTAGCAGACCTTTGCGCCACGCACCTTGCGGATACCCGTGGGACCGAGCTTCAGCAGGTCTTCGCCGTTCAGCTTGACCTCGCCGCCGGTGATCCGCACCCCGCCGCGCCCATAGGCGAGCGCGGTGAGGCCGATGGTGGATTTTCCCGCACCGGATTCGCCGATCAGGCCGAGCACCTTGCCCTTCTGAACGTCGAAGTTCACGCCTTCGACGAGCGTCACGGTTTTCGGCGGTTCGCCCGGCGGGTAGCTGGTCGCCTCGATCTTGAGGTTACGGACGGAAAGAAGATCAGGCATCGCCGCGCCCTCCCTTGAGGCTTGAGGTGCGTTTCATCAGCCAGTCGACGACGAGGTTGACGCAGATGGCGAGCCCCGCGATCGCACCGCCCGGAATGAGGGCGGCCGAGATGCCGAAGATGATGCCGTCCTTGTTGTCCTTCACCATGCCGCCCCAGTCGGCGGCCGGCGGCTGGATGCCGAGGCCGAGGAAGGAGAGGGTGGAGAGGAACAGGATCGAGAAGGCGAAACGCAGGCCGAATTCGGCCAAGAGCGGCGAGAGCGTGTTGGGCAGGATTTCCCGGAAGATGATCCAGCCGGTGCCTTCGCCGCGCAGCCGTGCGGCTTCCACGAACTCCATGACGGCCACATCGAGCGCCACGGCGCGGC
>CBFGOD010000180.1:0-8496 GCA_965650295.1 uncultured Shinella sp.
CACCGAGTTCCATCGTCACGAAGCCGGGGCGAATATAGCCCTCCTCGAGGCAAAGCGCGGGAACATCCGCCAGTGCGCACTGCTCCAATGCGATCCTGTGGATTTCACGCTCGCATCCGAAAAGCACGACATAGTCGAAACCATGTTCACCGACGATTTCAGTGAACCACTCGCGCCAGGCATCCGCAGTGCCCGAAAAATGGAGGTTCTGGCTGCCGCGGGCAAAGAGACGATCGCCCGCATTGAAGCAGACACGCCAAGCCTCGAAGCCATTTTGATTGAGAAGAGCCTGCACTTTTCTGAAAAAAGGGCCAACAGGACCCTGCAACAGGAGCACGCGCGGCGCGCTCTTGGAGGGAAAGCGCTTCGAAAGTTTGCGGCGCAGCGAAAGATTGATCAGCCGCGAACCACGCACGGAACCATTGTCAGACTCGGAGCGATCCGCCTTTAAATCTTTATCATGCTGTTCAGTCATGACAGGCTGACTCAACTCGGAATAGTGCAGGAGGCATTTGTCATCGCACAAACCCGTCTCTTTAGCAACCGCATCCGCCAACCTTCCCCGAAAATCCCACCTTCAGCACAGACATACGAGACCTTCCGAGATCGCGCGCGCGATCTGGAAAACACTCCTCATCGTTGTCTTCAGTCATATTACCGCAATTTCGAGTCGCGCAACAAGACCCCCAGACGGTTTATCTGCTGCGCTGCACCCAAGAAAAGCATCGTCAAAGGACCGGGCTTTTTCATGACGCCAGCCGAAATTTCCTCGATGAGGTCTTCCGGCCGGCATGGCAAGCCGCTCAGGGGATGCACATAGAAGGGATAGAGAATGAGGCTCGCGGCGACGAGCATGTCGAGATCGATTCGCCGGCTGCGGCGCGAAATAGCCAGACGATCATCGGTAAGGCCCCAGCCGGCATAAAACGGCATACCGTGCACGCCGACGGCCTTGCCGCGCAGCAGCGCCTCGAAACCGGCAAGCGACGTCATGGTTTCCACACGATCCGCCCAGGCGATCCATTGAAGGATATCGCCGCTTTTGACGATCTCGTCCGCGTCGCTTGGCTCTTCGCCGCCGCTGCGCACGCCGGAGACCACATCGGGATGGGCCTTGTAGACGATGAACGCATCCGGGTAGAGCCTGCGCACCGCAGTGACGAGCCCGGAATTGGACCTGACCTGCGGTGAACCGTAGCGGATGGAAGCATCCTTCTCCACCTGGCCTGGAACGAGGATCTTCATCCGTCCTTGCGCCACGACGGGCGGATCGGCGACGGTACCGAGATTGTATTTCGAAACTCCACGCTGGATCAGGAGCTGAGCCAGGCTTCGTGCACGGGCCAGCAGGCACTCGTCGAACACCGTCTTCGCGATGATGTCTTCAAGACGGCTCGCACCCCGTGCATCGTAATAGACATGATCGTCATCGATGGCGATGGAAGACGGGAGCGTCAAAGCCACGCCGAGCCCTTTCGAGCGGATGAAACCATCCTCAAGGCGAATCGCCGGCACGGAGAGAGGCAGGGGCCTGTCGCTACCCCATACGGCCACGACGCCATTCGCGGCGCGCGCCGCCGAAACAGCGGCATCCATCGTGCGCCTGTGAACCGGGTCGCCCGCCATGCCCTTGAGGAAGGGGGTCATCGCCCGGCGTTTCCATGGCGAAAACCCGGCCGTGAAAACCTTGTTTGCGATACGGGCGCGCTGATTGCGGACGGCGACCGCCTGCTCCACCGCCCGCTCCATCGTGCAGATCTGCCGCGTGTGCAAATCCAGATAATGCGAATAGTCGAGAAAAGCCGCGTGAAAAACCTGCTCCAACGACGCCGGTGTTTTGTCGGCGCCCAACTCCCCGTGATCGCTCGTCAGCCCCCGGCCGGAATAATAGGTAGAACCGAAACAGTGAACCGGCCGGCCGGCCATAAGCGCTTCGAAGCCGAGCTGGCTCGATACGGTGTAGACGCTGTCGGCCTCCTCCAGCAACGGCCAGGGGTTCATGCGGCCCGGCGCGACGATGGACAGACCAAGCGTTGCCGCGGCTTGGCGCAACAGGCTATTCTCGCCGGCGGCGGGATGGGTACGCACGACGAGCGTCTTGCCGGGATTGGACGTGGCGGCGTGCTCCAGCATGACCCGGAAACGCTGTGCATTCGCACCGGCCCCCGCAATGGACGCATCACCGGCCACCTGATCGACGAGCAGAACGAAAGGACGGCCCTGTGGTACACCGGCGGCAACCGGGGTGATGAGCGGGCTGTTGTTGTATTTGGAGAGACGTTCGTCCCGCAGCAACGCCATCAAGCGATGCGCACGGTCGAGTGCCGGCGGATCGGTCTGCGGCCATGCCAGCAGGCTTTCGAGGTCGCTCGGCTGTCGCGCATCAAAATAGATGCCCTGGCGATCGATCACAAAGGAATGGCTTGGCTCCGCCTGCCCCGGCGCAAAGCCGCGCAGAAAGCCATCTTCGAGCGTGAGGACTTCCTTGCCGAACCTTTCGGCAAGCCGAACGGCGCGCCTGCCCGACGGACGCCGCCCCCAGCCGACAAAACCATCCACCCTGCCGGGAAAAACGAAGGGCCAGGCGACGATATCGGCATCAAGCAACCGCGCGATATCCTCCCGCTGCTGCCAGAGGCCGTACGAGAGGAGAGCATAGGTCTTGCGTGCCCGATCGGCCATCCAGCATCCCATCGATCATGCGCGTCGCCGACGGCATATCGCAGCGCTTTCAGGCGCCAAGCTATACCGTCGCAACGTCGTCAGAACGCCCTGGTCGTCCGCGTGATATTGTAAGCTGCGCTGGATCCGCTGGAAACAATCGTCAGGAACTTCGCAAGATCCGTAGCGACATGGCGCGACAGATAAATCACGTCCTTGTTCCGCACGGGGAAGTTCTGGGCGATGATATAGCTCTGCGTTGCAGCCAGATCGAGGCGATAAACGATCGGATAGCGGCCATCGCCATCCGGCGCCATGCCGCGGGAGATGAGATCACGGAAGCGATCATCACCGACGACACTGCGGTAGACGCTCTCATCCTCGTAGCGGAAGACGAAATAGCCCTTCGGATCGGCCGTCGCGATACTGCCGCCGCCGGCAAGCGCGGCAGCCTCGACGAGGCTAAGCTTGGCGGCGTTGAACGGGATCTTGCCCGTCTTCTCCGTCTGGCCGAGCGCCGAGAATGTCTGCGGGTCGAAGGTGAGGTAGATCTGATCGTCCGGCTTGACGTAGATGTCGTCCTTCGGATTGTCGATGATCGTCTGCAGGAGCACCGAGCGCGAACGGCCGCCGCGCTTCAGGCTGACATAAGTGTCATACGGCGGCTTGGACGCACCGCCCGCCATGGCAAGCACTTCGCTGAGATGCTGACCGTTGAGACCGAGCGGCACGATGGACGCATTGCGCACATCCCCTTGAACGGACACGGTGCGCGACGCGTTGCTCGCCATCGAAACGATGACGTCCGGCTCCACGGCCTTGGCTTTCAGCGCATCGACGATCGTCGCACGGGCAGAATCGATGGTCATACCGGCAAAGCGGACGGAGCCCACATAGGGAATCTGGCCATGGCCATCGGGCTGAACGACGACGGGAATGGTTGTCGACTTGCGTTCGACCGTCGAGAAGAGGCCATCGGGACCTGCTTCAAAAATCGTGACATCAAGGCGATCGCCGACGCCGATGACCGGAGTGCTGCCGCCGCCGCCGAAGCCGAACGTGCTGGCAAATCCAAGGCGCGTCCCGGCGTTAACGCCGTTGGCGACGCGCTGGTCGATATTGACGACGTCGAAAATCAGCTTGGTCTGGGGAATTTCGTAGGTTTTCCCGCCGGCACCGGCGGAAAGCACTTCCTGGGTCAGCGGCCCGTCATTCGGGACCACGCAACCCGCCAGCGTCAAGGCTGCGCCGGCCAGGAGAATACGCGTAAACGCGCTCAACGCCTTGCGCGGCCCACTCACGTCTTCATTTCCGATCATCACACTGCATTTCCTGTTGACCGCGCCTTCATAGACACGAGGCAAGAGCCGGCCGCTCGCCACGACGGATCGGCATAGACATGCAGTTCAGACGTTTCGTCAAGTCCCATGACCAAACCTTGTCCCAATCAGGCACATCCATGCGGCCCCCGCCGACACCATGGAGCAAATCCCTTGCACATTCGTTACGGCCTGAAAAGCCGCTTGACCCGTCTGCATTCCAAATCAACGTTTTCCACCGGCTTTTTAAGACGAGGTGCGACAAAAAGAACGCAGCCTCACCGGCCCGACATCAAAGGCCAGGAAACTGGCGGCAGGCTTGCCGGAAGGAATCAGCACATTTCAGGCACGGCCCCTTTTCGGAACCGTGCCTTGCCCGACCCTGTCGAGGGATATGGGCGAAATTGAGAGAGCGTTATGAGGCTTCGACCGGCGCCGACTCAGCAACGGGTTCCTGTCGTTCCTCCGGCTTGATACGGAACCAGGCAATGTAGAGCGCGGGAAGAAAGAGCAGCGTCAGCACGGTGCCGACGATGATACCGCCCATCATGGCATAGGCCATCGGCCCCCAGAAAACTTCGCGGGAGATGGGGATAAGCGCAAGGCTTGCCGCCGCCGCTGTCAGCATGATCGGCCGCATGCGGTGTTCCGTCGCCTCGCGCACGGCAGTCCAGGCATGCATGCCCTCGCGCCTCAGATCCTCGATCTGCACGACGAGGATGACCGAATTGCGGATGAGGATGCCGATCAGCGCCAGCACGCCGAGGATCGCCACGAAGCCGAGCGGCGCGCCGCTGCCGAGCAGCGCGATGACGACCCCGATGAGCGCGAGCGGCGCCACCGCGAAGACGAGGAAGAGCCGCGAGAAACTCTGCAACTGCAGCATCAGGATCGTCGCCATGGCAAACAGCATCAACGGCACGACGGCAACGATCGGCGCCTGGCTGTTGGCGCTTTCCTCCACCGAACCGCCAACTGCGATCTGGTAGCCCGACGGCAGGCTTTCGCGGAAGCTCGCGACATCCTTGTCCATCTCGGAGACGATCGTCGCCGGCTGCACGCCGCCTGTAATGCTCGCCTTCACCGTGATGGTGGGCTGACGCGAACGGCGCCAGACGACCGGTTGCTCCATCTCGTAGCGGAAGTTCGCAACGGCGGCGAGCGGCACGGAGGTGCCGTTCGCCGTCGGCAGCTGGAGCTGGCGCAGGGTTTCGATGGATTCGCGTTCCGCCGCCTTTGCCCGGCCAATGACGTCGATCAGATAGACGTCGTCGCGGATCTGGGTGACGGTGGTGCCGCCGGTGACGCCGTTCAGTGCCGAGGCGATATCCTGCGAGGTCACGCCGAGCTGGCGTGCCTTGTCCTGGAGAACATCGACCTTCACGACACGCGCCGGCTCGTTCCAGTCATAGACGATGTCGCCGAGACGGCTGTTCCGGCCGAGCAATTCGCCGAAAGCCAGCGCATGACTGCGCACGTCCTGAATATCGGGGCCGCTGATGCGATACTGGACCGGCCGACCGACCGGCGGGCCGATGTCGAGCAGCTTGACCAGCGCGTCGGTGCCGACAAAGGTCTTGCGCAGATAGTCCTGAAGATCGGCTTTGAGACGATCGCGCGCCTCGAGATCTTTGCTGACGATGACCGTCTGGCCGAAGGCCGGCGACGGTGGCTGCACGTCGAAGGACAGGAGGAAACGCACCGCCCCTTCCCCGACATAGGACGACCAGCGCTCGATATCCGGATTGCCCTTCAGCTTTTCCTCTTCGAACTTGGCGATCTGCGCCTTGGTCTCGGCGATCGAGGCGTTCTGCGGCAAAGCCCAGTCGACGATGAGTTCCGGACGGTCCGACGACGGGAAGAACTGCTCCGGCACGAAGCGCATGCCGAAGACCGAGACGAAGAAGATGAGCACGGTCGCGACGATCGTCGTCCACTTCCAGCGCATGCAGACATCGAGGATGCGTGCGAAGGTGCGGCCGAACCAGCCCTTCTGTTCATGATGGCTCTTCATGCTCTTGGGCAGAATGGTGACGCCGAGCAGCGGTGTGAAGATGACCGCCACGACCCAGGAGACGACGAGCGAGATCGCGATGACCACGAAGAGGCTGAAGGTGAACTCGCCGGCCGCGCTGCTGTTGAGACCGATCGGGATGAAGCCCGCCACGGTGACCAAAGTGCCGGTCAACATGGGAAAGGCTGTGGACGTGTAGACGTAGGTCGCCGCCTTGCGCAGCGAATCGCCCGCCTCCAGCCGCGCCACCATCATCTCGACGGCGATCATGGCATCGTCGACGAGCAGGCCAAGCGCGATGATCAGGGCGCCGAGCGACACGCGCTGCAACGATATGCCGTCGTAATACATGAAGACGAAAGTGATCGCGAGCGTCAGCGGGATCGACAGCGCCACGACGAGGCCGGCGCGGATGCCGAGACTGACGAAGCTGACGATGAGAACGATCGCGACCGCCTCGAACAGTGCCTGCGTGAAGCCCGACACCGCCTCCTCGACGACCTTCGGCTGGTCGGAAACGAGGTGCACATCGACGCCGACGGGCAGGTCATGCGAGAGGATTTCGATTTCCTTCTCCACCTTGGCACCGAATTCGAGCAGGTTCGCGCCCTGCTTCATGCCGATGGCAAGGCCGATCGCCGGCTCGCCATTGAAGCGGAAGAGACCGGACGGCGGATCCTCGTAGCCGCGGGTGATGGTGGCGATGTCGCTCAAACGGAAGAAGCGGTTGTTGACCCGCAGATTGACATCACGAAGGCTCGCTTCGGAGGAGAACTGCCCGCCGACGCGAACGCTGACGCGCTCGCCGCCGGCCTGCACCACGCCGGAAGGCGCAATGGCATTCTGCGCCTGCAAGGTCGAAACGACCTGCTGGGTGGAAATACCGAGCGCCGCAAGCTGGCGCGTGGAGAATTCGAGATAGATCACCTCGTCCTGCGCGCCCACGAGATCGACCTTGCCGACATTCGGCACGGTGAGGATGCGGGTACGGGCGTCCTCGACATAGTCGCGCAGCTGGCGCGGAGTCAGGCCGTCGGCGGTAAAGGCGTAGATATTGCCGAAGACGTCGCCGAAACGGTCGTTGAAGGCGGGACCGACGACACCCGAGGGGAACTGCCCCCTGATATCGTTGATCATATTGCGGACGGTCAGCCAGGTGCCCGGCACATCGCGGGCGCGCGTCGTCGGCTTCAGGTTGACGAAGACGAGCGTCTGGCCGGGTGTCGTGACGCTGCGGCTGAAATCGAGCGACTCCAGCTCCTCCAGCTTGCGCTCGATACGCTCGGTCACCTGCCGCGTCGTCTCTTCGACCGAAGCCCCCGGCCAGGCCGCGCTGATCGTCATGGTCTTGATGACGAAGGAGGGATCCTCCTCGCGGCCGAGGTTCTGATAGGTGAAGAAGCCGAGCAGCGCGAAGACGATCATGAAGTACCAGACGAGCGATGCGTGATCGAGCGCCCAGTCAGAAAGGTTGAACTTCTTCATAGGCTTGCCCCGTCTTCGATCTTCACTTTCTGGCCTTCTTCGAGGCTGTTCACCCCGGCGGTGACGACCCGGTCGCCATCCTTCAGACCCTTTGCCACCGGCACATATTGGCCTGCGGCGGCCCCCGTCTCGATGGCCGCGAGATGCACCTCGCCCTTGGCCGCATCGACCAGCCAGACATGCGGCTTGCCGTCCTTCTCGAGTACTGCCGTTTCCGGCACCATGATCGCCGTCAGGTTCGGCCCTTCAAGCTCGGCGGTGATCGTCGTGCCGAGCCGCACCGTATCCGGCGGGTTTTCCAGCGCGATCTTCACCCGGCGTGTGCGGGTTACGGCATCGGCAGACGGCGCGACCTCGCGCACCGTGCCCTTGACGGTAATCGCCGGGCTGATCTGCAGCGATACCGTGAAACGGCTGCCCATGGCGATGGCTTCCGCCATTTCGGGGATATCGACGACCGCATCGCGCTCTTCCGGTCGGGCAACCGTGACGATGGCCTCGCCCGGCGAGACGGTCTGGCCGACCTCCGCACCTGTCGCGATGACCACGCCGTCGAATTCCGCCTCGATGCGCGTATAGGAGAGCTGCTCCTCCGCTTTCACCAGCGCGGTGCGCGCCCGGATGAGGCCGGCATCGGCCGCCTCGCGCGACTGCTCGGCGCTTTCGACCGCGGCTTTCGCCGCGGCGTTGGATTGCAGCAACGTCTTCTGCCGGTCCTCGCTGGCGACCGCGCTTGCAAGCGTCGCCTCGGCGCTGGAAAGCTCTGCACGCGCCGAACGGACCGCCAGTTCATAGGCCGTCGCATCGAGCACGGCGAGCGCATCGCCTTTCTTCACGAGATCACCGACATGCACCGAGCGCGACACCAGCCGCCCTGCAACGCGCGAACCGAGCGCGGCCTGCACTCTCGCCTGCACCGTGCCGGCAAAGCGTGTCCCGGGCAGCGCCGTCGGTGTCACGACGACGGAGAGCACCGGCGGTGGCGGGGCGGCGGCCTCCTCTTCCTTCTTGCAGGCC
>CBFGOD010000181.1:0-8485 GCA_965650295.1 uncultured Shinella sp.
GCAAGGACATGATGGCTCCCCACTCCATGACGCTCACCCTCGTCGGTGCCGCCATGCTGTGGTTCGGCTGGTTCGGCTTCAACGCCGGCTCGAACCTCGAAGCCTCGGGCGGCGCGGTTCTGGCCACCGTCAACACCTTCGTCGCCACCGCTGCCGCCATCCTCGCCTGGTCGGTTGTCGAAGCCTTCACCCGCGGCAAGGCCTCGCTGCTCGGTGCGGCCTCGGGCATGATCGCCGGCCTCGTGGTCGTCACCCCGGCTGCCGGCTCCGTCGGCCCGTTCGGCGCCATCGTGCTCGGCCTTATCGCCTCGCCGATCTGCTACTTCTTCGTCGCCGTCGTGAAGAACAAGTTCGGTTACGACGACACGGCCGACGTCTTCGGCGTGCATGGTATCGGTGGCCTCGTCGGCGCGCTCGGTACGGGCATCTTCACTGCCCCCTCGCTCGGCGGCACGGGTGCTGCCGACTTCTCGATCGCCTCGCAGTTCACGACCCAGCTCACCGCCGTCGTCATCACCATCGTCTGGTGCGGCGTCGTCTCGGCCATCCTCTACAAGGTCGTTGATCTCGTCGTCGGCCTGCGCGTCTCGGTCGAAGCCGAACGCGAAGGTCTCGACCTCTCGTCGCACGGCGAAGCGGCCTACCACTCGTAAAACAATCGCGGCGGCTCGAAAGGGTCGCCGCCATCAGCCCGTCGCGGCCTGGGAAACCAGACCGCCTTGGCCCGGACCCTGGTCCGGGTCTTTTTCGTTTACGGCACAGAAACCATGACGGGGGGTGGCATGGTTAATATGGCATTAAGGCTTCCTTCGTAGGGTTTGCAGTCAGGCACATCCGCGAATCGCGTGGAGAAGGTGCGTATTTCATTGCGTGGGCACAGGCTGTAACCATGAGCAGAAGCATTTCGGCAGGGCTGGACAACCGTCACGACCGTTTCGTTCTGTCGGCATTCGTCTGGCGGCAGGCGCAGATCCTTTTCGGGCTGGCCATCTTCCTCAGCCTCGCCTTGGCGATTGCGGCGCTCTCCACCTGGAACGTCTCGGACCCCAGCCTGTCCTATGCCTCGAGCGGCACGCCCGTGAACCTGCTCGGCTATCCCGGTGCCGTCTTCGCCGACCTCTTCATGCAGTTCTTCGGCCTTGCCAGCGTGATTGCGCTGCTGCCCGTCGTCGCCTGGGCGATCGGGCTGATCAGCGGCCGTCACTTCAACCGTATTCCGCAGCGCGCGGCCGCCTGGCTCGGCGGCGCGATCCTCGCTTCGGCGGCCCTCGCCTGCGTGCCCGGTCCCGTCACCTGGCCGCTGCCGACGGGGCTTGGCGGCGTCTTCGGCGACATGATCCTGCGCTTTCCCGCCCTCTTCACCGGCGCCTATCCGACAGGCATGCTGGCCAGTATTCTCGGCGGCATCATTGCCCTTCCGGCGGCTTGGCTGATGGTGTTCAGCGCCGGCCTCATCGGCAGCGTGACGATCGACGACGAGGAAGATTTCGCGCCCGTTCCTGTCCAGAGCCGTGCCCGCACGGTTGCAGAGGAAGAGGATGACGAGGAGCGGGAAGGCCCGCTTACCGTGTTTGCCGGCGCGATGACGCATGCCTGGTACACGGGACAGGCGCGTGTTCGCCGCATTTTCGGCCTGACCGGCCAGCGCCGCAAGGCGCGCGGCATCGAGCAGCCCTATGATTTCAACGAGGACGAATTCGGCACGCTGAACGAGCCGGTGCGCGCCCGCGCCGCGCCGCGTTCCTCCGAGCGCGTCGAACCCTCGATGGACGGTCGCCGCGCCGTCAATGCCCCGTCTATCGCGCTCGACGACGAGGATGACGACCTGCCCTTCGACAGGGACGAACGTCTGGCGCATCCGAGCGGCATCCTGCCGGATGAGGATTCCGACGATATCGCCGCCGACTGGGCGCCGCGCCGCGCGCCGGCCCGCCAGCCGGCACCCGCCGCCAATGCCCGCGTCGTGCCGGCCGCATCCCGCCCGAAGCCCGGCCAGCGCATCGAGCGCGAAGCGCAGTCCTCCTTCGTTGGTCCCGACGGCTTCCAGCTGCCCCCGATCCACCTGCTCGCCGAACCACGCGGCCAGGTGCGCGACGCAACGCTTTCGGCCGATGCGCTGGAGCAGAATGCCCGCATGCTGGAAGGCGTGCTGGAAGACTTCGGCGTCAAGGGCGAGATCATTCATGTTCGCCCCGGCCCGGTCGTCACCCTCTATGAGCTGGAGCCGGCGCCCGGCATCAAGTCGTCGCGCGTCATCGGCCTTGCCGACGATATCGCCCGCTCGATGAGCGCGATCGCCGCCCGTGTCGCCGTGGTGCCCGGCCGCAATGCCATCGGCATCGAACTGCCGAACCAGAGCCGCGAGACCGTCTATCTGCGCGAACTGATCGCATCCCGCGATTTCGAAACGTCGAAGGCGCGTTTGGCCATGGCGCTCGGCAAGACGATCGGCGGCGAGCCGGTTATTTCCGACATCGCCAAGATGCCGCATCTGCTCGTTGCGGGTACGACCGGCTCGGGTAAGTCTGTCGCCATCAACACCATGATCCTCTCGCTGCTCTACCGCCTGAAGCCGGAGCAGTGCCGCCTGATCATGATCGACCCCAAGATGCTGGAACTTTCCGTCTATGACGGCATCCCGCACCTGCTCTCCCCCGTCGTCACCGATCCGAAGAAGGCGGTCGTCGCCCTGAAATGGACGGTGCGCGAGATGGAGGAGCGCTACAAGAAGATGTCCAAGATCGGCGTGCGCAACATCGACGGCTTCAACAGCCGCGTCGAGCAGGCTCTGGCCAAGGGCGAGACGATTGCCCGCACCGTGCAGACCGGCTTCGACCGCCAGACTGGCGAGGCCATGTACGAGACGGAAGAGTTCGACCTGCAGCCGATCCCCTATATCGTCGTGATCATCGACGAAATGGCCGACCTGATGATGGTCGCCGGCAAGGATATCGAAGGCGCCGTGCAGCGCCTCGCCCAGATGGCGCGCGCCGCCGGCATTCATGTCATCATGGCGACGCAGCGTCCGTCGGTCGACGTCATCACCGGCACGATCAAGGCGAACTTCCCGACGCGCATCTCCTTCCAGGTCACGTCGAAGATCGACAGCCGCACCATTCTCGGCGAACAGGGCGCCGAACAGCTGCTCGGCATGGGCGACATGCTCTACATGGCGGGCGGCGGGCGCATTCAGCGCGTGCATGGCCCGTTCGTCTCGGACGGCGAGGTGGAGGCCGTGGTCGCGCATCTCAAGGCGCAGGGCGCGCCGCAATATCTCGATGCCATCACCCAGGATGACGACGAGGACGGCGATGACGGACACGGTCCGGCCGGCACGGCGAACCTCGAGGATTCCGACGATCCCTACGACCAGGCGGTCGCCGTGGTGCTGCGCGACGGCAAGGCCTCGACGTCCTATATCCAGCGCCGTCTTGGCATCGGCTACAACCGTGCCGCCTCGCTGATCGAGCGCATGGAGAAGGAGGGGCTGATCGGCCCCGCCAACCACGCCGGAAAGCGCGAAATCCTCGTGCCGACGGAAGACGAAATTTCGGGACGATGACCGGGAACGGAGTGCCTTCTGCGACGTTTCGACCGGCAAGTCTCGCGTCAGGGCTGAGTGCCATTATGGCGCCGCGTTTGGCCCGCATGAAAAACGCATGAAGGAGACCAAGATGAACCGATCCGAAAAAGCCGCAACGCTGACGCGCCGCAGCTTCACCGGCCTCATGGCCCTGACATTCGCTGCCGGCCTTTCGCTGCTGTCGCCCGTCGAGGCCTCCGCCCAGGCCAGTGCCGCTGCCCAGAAGATCGCCGATCACTTCGCCTCGGTGAAGACCATGGCCGGCGAATTCGTGCAGTTCGGCCCGCGCGGCGAGCAGACCGGCGGCAAGTTCTTCATCGACCGTCCGGGCAAGATCCGCTTCAACTACGAAGATCCCTCGCCGATGCGCGTGATCGCCGACGGACGCTCCGTCGTCATCGGCAACCGCAAGCTAAAGACCTGGGATCTTTACCCGCTCTCCAAGACGCCGCTGAACCTGCTGCTCGGCGAGAAGATCGACCTCTCGGCCAAGATGGTGCGCTCCGTCAAGGAAGAGGCCGATCTGACGACGATCGTGCTCGGCGACCGCAACATGTTCGGCGATTCGACCATCACCATGATGTTCGACCCGAAGACCTACGACCTGCGCCAGTGGACGATCACCGATGCCCAGGGCAAGGACACCTCGGTGATGATCTTCAACGTGAAGACCGGCATCCCGCTTGACGACAAGGTGTTCACGATCCCCTATGACGAAGTCCGCCAGCGCGGCGCCAAGTAATCGGCGTTTCCGTTTCGGCCGGAAATGCTCTAAGACGCCCTGAAACCGGCCCGCTCGACGGGCCGGATGTTTTTTGAGGCGGACCCGCATGGCACTTTCGATCGCGACCTGGAACATCAACTCCGTGCGGCTGCGCATGCCGCTCGTCGAGCATTTCCTGAAGACGTTCTCGCCGGATATCCTGTGCCTGCAGGAAACCAAGTGCCCGAACGACCAGTTTCCCTCCAAGCCGCTGAAGGCACTCGGCTACGAGCATATCGTCATGCACGGCCAGAAGGGCTATCACGGCGTCGCCACCATTTCCCGCCTGCCGCTGACCGAGATCGTCGAGCGGCGCGACTATTGCGGCGTCGGCGACGCGCGCCATGTCTCGGTGCTCCTCCATCACCGCGGCAAGTCGATCCGCGTGCACAATTTCTATGTGCCGGCCGGCGGCGACGAGCCGGACCGCACGATCAACGCGAAATTCGGCCACAAGCTCGATTTCATCGAGGAGATGAAGCTTTTGCACGCCGAAGCCGAGGCCGGGATTTCCTCGATCCTCGTAGGCGACCTCAACATCGCGCCGCTGGAGCATGACGTCTGGTCGCACAAGCAGCTCCTCAAGATCGTCAGCCACACGCCGATCGAGACCGAGGGCCTGATCGACGTGATGACCAAGGGCGCCTGGGTGGACCTGATGCGCCGCAAGGTGCCGGCGGAGGAGAAGCTCTATACGTGGTGGAGCTACCGCTCGGCCGACTGGCAGGCCGCCAACAAGGGCCGCCGCCTCGACCATATCTGGTCCTCGGCCGACCTCGATCCGCATCTCACCAACATTTCGGTCATCCGCGAAGCACGCGGCTGGGAACGGCCGTCGGACCACGTGCCTGTCATTGCGGAATTCGATTTCTGAGGATTGCCTGTCCCTCATCCTAACCTTCTCCCCGCAAGCGGCAGGGCTTATCGCCTACGGCGAAGACCCCTCCCTAAATCCCTCCCCACAAGGGGGAGGGACTTCCATCGCGGCACCCTCGACATTTAAAAATCGAACGAAGAGCATGCCTCTATCCTTCTCCCCCCTTGTGGGGGAGATGCCGGCAGGCAGAGGGGGGTTTTCTTATGCGATTGCCCCGCCGCGGGCGGGGAGAAGGCGGCCGGCAGCCGGACGCGGGGCTTGGCCTTACGCGAAACGCCGGGCGAGGCCGCGCATCTGGGTGATCATCGCCGAAAGATTTTCGCGGATGCGGGCATCCACGAGCACGGCGACATCGGGATATTCCTCCAGCATGCGGCGGAAGAGCGGGCGGTTGATGCGGATGACCTCGCTGTCTTGCAGCGCCACGGCGGTATATTTCCGCTCGACAGCGGAGATCATCGCCAGTTCCGATAGCAGCGTGCCGTAATCCGCAATGCCCTCTTCCTTCGTCGCGCCGTCGCGGAGCGTCGAGGTGAGCTGGAACGAACCGTGGGCGACGACGAAGCCGCAATCGGCCGAGGTGCCCTCGCGAAACAGCGTCTGGCCCTCGACCAGCCGGCGGCGTTCGGCGCCGAAGGCCATCAGCCGCAGCTTGTCATCGGCAAGGCCCGTGAACAGCGGCACGCGGGCGAGAAGGGCGATGTCGTCGCTGAGAGCCACGGCGGGTTCTCCCTAAAAAGCAATTCCAGGAAAAGTGTGATGCGGTTTTCCGTCCGGAATTGCGCGAAACACTAAGGTACGATCTTGTAGCCGCCGTTCTCTGTCACGAGAATCTCGGCATTGGAAGGGTCGCGCTCGATCTTCTGGCGCAGGCGATAGACATGGGTTTCCAGCGTGTGGGTCGTCACACCGGAATTATAGCCCCAGACCTCTTCCAAGAGCACGTCGCGCGTCACCACCTTCTGGTCGGCGCGGTAGAGATAGCGGATGATCGCCGCTTCCTTTTCCGTGAGGCGGATCTTCTGGCCGTTTTCCAGCGTCAGAAGTTTCTGGCCAGGCTTGAACGTGTAGGGGCCGACCGTGAAGGTCGCGTCTTCGCTGCTTTCGTGCTGACGCAGCTGCGCGCGGATGCGGGCGAGCAGCACGGCGAAGCGAAAGGGCTTCGTCACATAGTCATTGGCGCCGGCTTCCAGCCCGAGGATCGTGTCCGAATCGGTGTCGTGGCCGGTCAGCATGATGATCGGCGCCTTGAAGCCGCCCTTGCGCAGAAGCTTCACCGCCTCGCGGCCGTCCATGTCTGGCAGGCCGACATCCATGATGAGCAGGTCGATCTGGTTGGCGCGCGCCGTCTGGATGCCCTTGCCGGCGGTCGTTTCCTCCAGCGTCGTGAATTCCTCGTAGAGCGAAAGCTGCTCGACGAGCGTCTCGCGAAGGTCGTTGTCGTCATCGACAAGAAGGATCGTGCGGGATGTCATGCGTTTCCTCTCGGCATTTCCCAGGAAAGTAAGGGAGTTAGGGCAAAAATTCAAATGGAAGGGATGGCAGGTTCGGCCCCTTTGTTGCCTAGCCAGTCGAATTCGCGCATGGCGCGAATATGGCAGGGCGCGATACGCCGGATCACATCTGCTAAACATTGCGTGAAGACCATCCGAACGTGCCCGGCACTATGGCGACGCGTCGTGGTAAGGTCGCATGCGCCCTTTAAGCTTTTCGCCGATCCCCCGCTGAAATACCGCGCCTGTCGACCTATATGCAGCCTCGCCTTCCCAAAACCCGTCCGGGTTCATTTCTTTTCATGGAGATATTCCTATGAGCGATCAGCCGACAATTCTCTTTCACGACGGCAACAGCATTCCCCAGGTCGGTCTCGGCGTGTGGCAGACCCCCAACGATACGGCCGTGACGGCCGTCAAGGCGGCGTTGAGCGCCGGCTATCGCCACATCGATACCGCCGCGATCTATGAGAACGAAGAGGGCGTTGGCGAGGGTATCCGTGCCTCCGGCGTCGCGCGTCCGGAAATCTTCCTCACCACGAAGCTCTGGAATTCCGAGCAGGGCTACGATTCGACCCTGAAGGCCTTCGATGCCAGCCTCAAGCGTCTCGGCACCGACTATGTCGATCTCTACCTCATCCACTGGCCGGCGCCGAAGCGCGACCAGTTCGTCGATACCTGGAAGGCCTTCATCCAGCTGCAGAAGGATGGCCGCGCCCGCTCCATCGGCGTCTCCAACTTCTACCCCGAGCATCTGCAGCGGCTGATCGACGAGACCGGTATTACGCCCGTCATCAACCAGATCGAGCTGCATCCGGATTTCCCGCAGAAGGAAGCCCGTAGCTATCACGACAAGCACCGGATCGTCACGCAGTCCTGGAGCCCGCTCGGGCAGGGGCAGCTTCTGGAAAACCCTGTCGTCGCCAAGGTTGCCGCTAAACATGGCCGCACGCCGGCGCAGGTCATCACCCGCTGGCACATCGACAACGGCCTCGTCGTGATCCCGAAGTCGGTGACGCCGTCGCGCATCGAGGAGAATTTCAAGGTCTTCGATTTCAAGCTGGATGCCGAGGACATGGCGACCTTCGCCACGCTTGAAAAGGACGGCAAGCGCATCGGTCCCGACCCGATGACGGCAACGTTCTGATCGGCTTTACAGAAAATCGCCGCGCCGGCCGATGGCTGGCGCGGTTGCAGAAATGCCTTACGGCGCCTTGCCGTCTTCCGGCGTCTCGATCGAATGGCGCATGATCAGCGGCATCTGGGCGAGCGTGAAGAGGATGGTGATGGGCATGGTGCCCCAGACCTTGAAGGCGACCCAGAAGTCCGTCGAGAAGTTGCGCCAGACCACTTCGTTCATCACGGCAAGCACCAGGAAGAACAGGCCCCAGCGCAGCGTCAGCTTGCGCCAGCCGTCGTCATCGAGCTTGAAGGCGGCGTGGAAGACGTAGCCGAGCAGGGATTTGCCGAAGAGCAGGCCGCCGAGCAGGATGAAGCCGAACAGCGAATTGACGATGGTCGGCTTCATCTTGATGAAGGTATCGTTCTGCAGCCAGAGCGTCAGCGCGCCGAAGACGAAGACGACGATGCCCGAGATCAGCGGCATGATCGGCAGCGTGCGGGTAAGCACCCAGGAGACGATGAGCGCAATCGCCGTCGCCGCCATGAAGAGGCCGGTGGCGATGAAGATCGGACCACCCATTTCCGCGAGAACCGGGAATTGCGCCGCCAGCCATTCGCCGCGCGAATTGGCGAAGAAGAAGACGACG
>CBFGOD010000182.1:0-8408 GCA_965650295.1 uncultured Shinella sp.
ATAGCTGCGGATGCGGGATAAAGTGAACCGGCCGGAAAAGAGTTTTGCGTTTCTGAGAGCTGGCACCGCCCTCGCGGTTGCTGCGGCGTTGGCCGTTGCCCCGGTTTCCGCGTCCCCCGCCTTCGCCTTTGAAATCTTCGGCATGAAATTCTTCGAGGACGAAGAGGATACGGCCTCCGTCATCGATCCCGTCAACTATACGCTGACGCTCAATCCCGGCACCGATGACGACGAGCTCAAGGATGCGATCGAGAGCACCGCGCTGCTCAAGCAGGACGAAGGCAAGCCGGTTTCGGGCGATCTCGGCCTCGTCATCAAGGCGCGCGACGATCGTGACCGCATCCTCGCGGCTCTCTACGAAAAGGCGCGTTATGGCGGGGTCGTGAAGGTCACGGTCGATGGCCAGGACCTCGACGAACTGCCGCCCAATCCGGAATTTCCCGATCGGGGCGCCATTCCCGTGACTGTTACCGTCGAGCCCGGCCCGGTCTTCACCTTCGGCGACATCGTCTTTTCCGGTGATGCCGAGGGGCGCAACGCGGCTGACTATGGTCTTGTCTCGGGTGCGCGCGCGGATTCCACCATCATCCTGAAGGCCGGCGAGAAGATGGTCGTCGACCTCAAGGCCGAAGGCCGGCCGCTCGCCAAGCTCACCGAGCGCAATGCGACGGCGGACCACAAGTCGCAGACCGTCGACGTGGTGATCGCCGCCGAGGGTGGACCGGTCGCACCGGTCGGCGAGGTCGGCGTGACCGGCACCAAGACGGTCGATGCGGATTTCGTGCAGCGCTATTCGCGTATCAATGCCGGCCAGCCCTATTCGCCGGAAGCGCTGACCAAGGCGGCCGAGCGGCTGCGCACGCTTGGCGTCTTCTCCAGCGTCACGATCCGGGAGGCCGACAAGCTGGCGCCGGACGGATCCCTGCCGATGACCATCGAGGTCTCGGAAGGCAAACACCGCTATTTCGGCGTCGGTGCGCAGGTGTCGAACACGGATGGCCTCGGCCTGCAGGGGTATTGGGGTCATCGCAATCTCTTCGGCCAGGCTGAGTCCCTGCGCATCGAAGGCTCGGTCAGCCGCATCGGTGAATCCGCGCTCGGCGATATGGATTATTCGACCGCCATCCTCTTCTCGAAGCCCGGCGCCTTCGGCCCGGCCTCGACCTTCAATGCCAGCCTCAAGGCCTCGATCGTCGATCCCGATGCCTACAAGGCCTTCACCACGACGGCTGCGGCCGGTGTCAGTGTCGAGCTTTCCGATCAGGATACGGTGAGCGCCGGCGGCGAGGTGATGTGGAGCGATGTCGAGGATGCGTTCGGCGAGAACAAATATCTGACGGCCGCGATCCCGATCGAATATGTCCGCGACACGCGCGACGACAAGCTCAACCCGACCGAAGGCTATCGCGCGCTGATCAACGCCAAGCCGAGCTACGAGTTCAACCGCGGCACGGTCTTCTCCAGCTTCGAGGGCGCCATCACCGGCTACCAGGCGCTGGGCGAGGAGAAGCGTTTCGTGCTGGCCGGCAAATTGGCGGCTGGCACGATCATCGGTGGCAACGAGCTTTCCGACATTCCGGCGACGCGCCGCTTCTTCCTCGGCGGCGGCGGCACGGTGCGCGGCTATGGCTATCAGGAAATCTCGCCGCGCAACGGCAAGGGCAAGATCCTCGGCGGCCGGTCCTATGTCTCGGCCTCCGCCGAAACGCGGATCGGCATCACGGACACGATCGGCATCGTGCCCTTTATCGACGTCGGCACGGTTTCGACCGACGAAGTGCCCGATTTCAAGGATATCAGGGCCGGTGCCGGCATCGGCCTTCGTTATGCCACGCCCTTCGGGCCGCTCCGCCTCGATGTGGCGGTGCCGCTCAAGAAATATGATGGCGGCACCTCTTTCGGGGTCTATGCCGGCATTGGCCAGTCGTTCTGACGGCCGCCCGAATTTCTGTCTAGACTCTTGATCGACCGGGCGATTCGGATTCAAGACGGACACGAGCGATTCTTTGTGCTCCCCGCACGCGAAATGGATGAAGCATGAACAGGCTGTCCCGAATTCTCCGCGCAACGCTCCGTTATTTCGGTTACGGCATCGTCATTGTTCTGCTTGTTCTTGTTGGGCTTGTCGGTTTTGTCGGCTTTACCGATGCGGGCGCGCGTTTTGCCGTCGCCTATGTGGAGAAGATTGCCGCGTCGAGCGGGCAGGTCGTTTCGATCACCGGGCCCTCGGGCCTGCTCACCGGGCGGCTCCGGGCAAAGACGATCACCGTCGGCGACGCCAAGGGCACCTATGCGGAACTGATGGACCTTTCCATCGACTGGTCGCCGCTGAGCCTGCTCGGCTTGCGTTTTGATGCGCAGCGCATTTCCGCCTCGTCCATTTCCCTGCTGCGTCTGCCGGAACCCAAGGCAGATGCCGAAAAGTCCGACACGCCCTTCACACTGCCGGTCGAGGTGCATGTCGGTGCCTTGCAGGTGCCGGAGCTTTTCGTCTCGGGCACGGTCGCCGGCCGCGACCAGCGCATCGTTCTCTCGGGCAGCGGCGATGCGACGGCCGAAAGCGTCGCGGTCAAACTCTCGGCCTCGGAAAAGGCCCGGCCGGATGCGCGTGTCGTGGCCGATATCGTTTTCAATCCCGCAGACAACCAGCTTCGCCTCGAGGCTGACGTCGCCGAGCCGAAAGGCGGCATCCTCGCCGCCCTGCTCAAGTTGCCGAACGATCCGGCCGTGGCGATCCGCCTGACGGGCGATGGTCCGCTGTCGCAGTGGAAGGGCCGGCTTTCGGCCGCGCTCGACGGCACGGAAATGCTGCATATCGACGGCCGGCACGATCTGGCGACCAATGGGCTGCACACGCTTTCGTTGGCCGGCGGCGGCACGTTCGACGCGCTGATGCCGCCGCAGCTTCGTCCGCTGTTTGCGGGCGAAACCGGCATCGACGTGGTCGCCGCCTTCGATGGCACCGATATGCTGCGCATCGAGAAGGGTTCGATCTCGACGGGGGCGATGACGCTTGCCGCATCGGGCACCGTCAGCGCCAAGGGGGCAAACGATCTCGACGTCAAATTGTCCGGCCGCGATGGGCCGATCGATTTCCGCTGGCCGCTCGCCGAGGGCGACGCCCGCGTGCTGATCGCCGGTGCCGATGTGTCGCTGAAGGGCGCGGCCGATGCTGCCGCACTCGACGCCAATGTCTCTGTCGTCTCAGCCGAACTGCCGGCCGGGCGTGTCGAGAATATCCGCCTCAGCGCCAAGAGCGATGCCTTCAACGTCGCAAGCCAGTCCGGTCGGATCGAGGCGACGGTCGAGACCGGCGCGACGGCCTTTGCCAATCCCGATCTCGACCGCACTGTGAAGGGGCCGGCCAAGGTCGTGGCGACGCTCAATGTCTCGCCGACCGAGATCGCCTTCGATCCGGCAACGCTGGAAAGCGCCAGCATCGGCGGCACGCTGTCCGGCCGCTACGGGCTGGAAAGCCGTGAGGCTGACGTCAATTTCCGGCTCTTCGCGCTGCCCGCCGTGCTGCCGCCGGCGCTGACCGGCAAGATCGACACGACGATCGCCATGGAGGGACGCCTCCAGCTGGCGAGCGATGGGGCGATCGAACTCTCCGGTCTCAATGTGAAATCCGGCACGCTGGAGACGGCGGGCACGGTTTCGCTCGGCAAGGGCAATCTCCAGGCGGCCTTGACCGGCAAGGTTCTGGCCCTCGGCAAGCTGCTTGCCGACGCCAAGGGCGAGGCGGCCTTCGATCTTTCCGCGACCGGCCCTATCGACGGGCTCGACGTTTCGGCCAAGGTGACGTCGAGCGGTGCAACGCTCTCCGGCCGCACGCTGAGCGATCTCGTCGTGACGCTCAAGGGCAAGGCCGTTGCCGACAGCCCCTCCGGCGAATTGAGCGCGACCGGCGCGCTCGATGGCCAGGCGATCAATGTGCGCTCCAGCATCACCTCGGAAGGCGGGCGCATTTCCGTGCCGGTGCTGGAGGCGGAGATCGGGCCGAACACGCTGAAGGGCTCGCTGGCGCTGGCGCAGAATTTTATGCCCGATGGTACGATTCGCTTTGATTTCCCCGATCTCGGGCTGCTTGCTGCGATGGCCGGCCAGAAGGCGGCGGGCGATCTTGCGGGCCAGGTGGAAATTGCGACAAGCAACGGCAAGACCTCGGCGACGGTGCAGGCGTCCGGTTCGGCGATCAGCCGCGATGCCGTCAGCATCACCAAGCCGGCGGTCGATCTCGACATCGCCGACCTTGCGACCGCCGCGATATCAGGCACGGTGCGCGCCGAGCGCGTCGCCTCGGGCGAAAACCGGCTGGAAGCGCTGAAGCTCGATTTCTCTCGTGCCGGGCAGGCAACGAATTTCGACCTCTCGGGCCGCCTCGATGGCGCACCGCTCGTTACCAAGGGCAAGGTGCTCCAGCGCGACGGCGGGTTGGATATTGCCCTTCAGGCTTTTGAAGCAGCCCCCCGGCGCATCGCCCTGAAACTTGCCAAGGCGACGACGCTCGGCGTAACGAACGGCGTGGCGACGCTCGACGGTCTCACCATCCAAGCCGGGCGTGGTACGGTCGCCGTCTCCGGCAAGGCGGGCGAAAATCTCGACCTTTCCGTGCGCCTCAATGCGCTGCCGGCCGCCCTCGTCAACAATTTCGCCGCCGGGCTGGATGCGGATGGCACGATCAGCGGTACGGTGAGGGTGAAGGGCAAGGCGTCGGCGCCGGTCGTCAATTACGCGCTCGACTGGGGCGGCGCGGTGACGAGCCAGACGCGCAGCGCCGGCATCGGCGCGCTGACCATCAATGCCAAGGGCGCCTTCGCGAACAACCAAGTAACACTCGACACGGTGTTGTCGGGCGGTGGCGGCCTGTCGTTCCGTGGTGGCGGCAAGGTCAATATCGGGGGCGCCACGCCGCTTGGCCTGAAGTTCAACGGCACGGTGCCGTTCAGCATGCTGCAAAGCCAGCTTTCCGCTCAAGGGTTCGTGCTGACGGGCAATGCCAATGTGGATGTGACGATCGGCGGCACGGCGGCCGCGCCCTCGGTGACCGGCAACATCACGGCAAGCGGCGCGCGTCTTGTCGATGTGCGCCGCAATCTCGCCGTCGAGAACCTGACGATCCGCGTGACCATGAACGGCAAGCAGGCGGTGATCGAGACCGTTTCCGGCAAGCTGACGAGCGGCGGTCAGCTTTCGGCGAGTGGCCGGATTGGTATCGATCCGGCAAGCGGCTTCCCGGTCGATGTGGCGATCAAGCTCGGCGATATCGTCTATGTCGACGGAACGCTGGTGACGGCGAATGTCACTGGCGACTTGACACTCAAGGGGCCGGTGGCGAACCTCGCGCTTGGCGGCAAGGTACGCATCAACAAGGCGAGCGTCGTCATTCCGCAGAAGCTGCCGGCCTCGCTGTCCGAGATCGCCATCAAGCATCGCAACGCGCCCGCCGACGTCAAGCGCATGACGGCGGACGTCAATCGCGCGCAGGGTGGCGATGGCGCCTCGCGCGGCATCGCGCTCGACTTGACGATCGAGGCGCCCGGCCAGCTTTTCGTGCGCGGCCGCGGCATCAATGCGGAACTGGGCGGCAGCCTGAAGGTGACCGGCACGTCCTCGTCGCCGATCGTTTCCGGCGGTTTCGAGCTGGAGCGCGGGCGCATGGAAATCCTGACGCGCCGGCTCGATTTCACCTCCGCCCATATCGGTTTTGCCGGCGGCCTGGTGCCGACGGTCAATCTCGTTGCGGGCAGCTCGGCCGGCACGACCGAAATCACCGTCACGGTTGCCGGCCTCGCCAGCAACCCGACCGTGACCTTCGCCTCCTCGCCCTCGCTGCCGCAGGATGAAATCCTGGCACAGCTGATCTTCAACCGGTCGATGTCGAACCTGTCGGCGGTGCAGATCGCCCAGCTCGCCTCGGCCGCCAGCCAGCTGGCGGGCGGCAAGTCGACGGGTCTGCTCGATAGCCTGCGCAGCAAGCTCGGCGTCGACGATCTCGACATCACCACGGATGCCGAGGGGCGTGCGGCGGTCTCGGCGGGCAAATATCTCAACGAGCGGACCTATATCGAGCTGAAGCAGGACCCGGAGACGAACGGCGCCAAGGCCGTCATCAATCTCGATGTCGGTCGCGGCCTGAAATTGCGCGGTGAAGCGGGCAGCGGCGGCAGCGCCGGTGCGGGCATCTTCTACGAAAAGGAATATTGAGGCGGGCTGCCGCTCTCGATATTCCCTTACGCCAGCGCGTTCTTCGTCGTCTTCAGAAGAATGTTCGTCTCCGTTACCGTGATGCCGTCGATCAGGCGGATGCGGTGCAGGGTCTCGTCGAACGTGCCTAGATCGCGGTCTTCCAGTTCCGCGATGAAATCCCAGCGGCCATTGGTGGAGTGAAGCGCGCGCACCTGCGGCAGGCCGCGCAATTGCGCGCTGACGCGGTCGGCCATCTTGCCGTGCACCTCGATCATCACGATGGCACGCACGCCGCTGCCGGTGAGTTCCGCACCGGTCCTGATCGTGAAAGCGGCGATCGTGCCGGAGGAGACCAGCCGGTCGATGCGGGCCGAGACCGTGGCGCGCGACGCGCCGGTCATGGCGGCAAGGGAGGAGACGGGGGTGCGGGCATTGTGGCGGAGCGCGCCGATCAGCGCATGATCGAGATCGTCGAGGCTTACCATTTTGTCGTCCACTGCTTCGCAAAGTGCTTAAATCACCCGTCTATTTGTCAGTTTTCCCTCTTTTTGCCAACAGCGTGAAGGGCAATAATCATGCAAAACCGGGCAAACCGGCTCTCACGCACCCGCGGGGAAATCATGGCTGAAAATGACAAGCATATCGCGCTGATCGGCGCACCTCTCGAAGAAGGCTCCGGCCGCCGCGGCGCGGCAATGGGCCCGACGGCGCTGCGCATCGCAGGCGTCGATACGACGCTGACGGATCTCGGGCACAGGGTAACGGACGAGGGCGACCTCCACCCGGTGCCGGCCCGCGACCTCGCCAATCACCCGAAGGCCAACAACCTCCAGATCGTTGCCGCCTTCACGCGCGCGCTCGACACGGCGGTCTATGATGCGGCCCGCGGCGGCAAATTCCCGCTCATCCTTGGCGGCGATCATGCGCTGTCGATGGGCTCCGTTTCCGGCATGGCGCGCTATGCAGCTGATCTGGGCCGTCCGCTCTTCGTGCTCTGGCTCGATGCCCATGCCGACTTCAATTCGCCGGCAACGTCGCCTTCGGGCAATATGCACGGCATGCCGGTCGCCTTCTTCTGCGGCGAGGCCGAGTTCACGCCGATCCTTGACGCCGTCCGTCCGCTGGTCGATCCGAAGAATGTTTTCCAGGTCGGCATCCGTTCGGTCGACGCGCGCGAGCGCGAGGAAATCGCCGAACATGGCGTCAATGTCTATGACATGCGTGCGGTCGACGAGATCGGCATGGCGCATATCATGCATGACATCATCGCCCGCATCAAAGCGGAAAACGGCCTGCTGCATGTCAGCCTCGACGTCGATTTCCTCGATCCGGAACTGGCGCCGGGCGTCGGCACCACGGTGCCGGGGGGCGCAACCTTCCGCGAGGCGCATCTCATCATGGAAATGCTCTGCGACAGTGGCCTCGTCTCGTCGCTCGATCTCGTCGAACTGAACCCCTTCCTCGACGATCGCGGCAAGAGCGCGCGCATCCTCGTCGAACTCACCGCCAGCCTTTTCGGGCGCCGCATTCTTGATCGGCCGACCCGCAGCGCCTGAAACAACCGGAGGACCCCATGACGCCGTCGACTGCCAGCCTGATCGAAACCGAGTACCGCCTCGGCGCCCATAACTACAAGCCGCTCGATGTCGTGCTGTCGCGGGGGGAGGGCGTGTTCGTCTGGGACATCGACGGCAACCGCTATCTCGACTGCCTCTCGGCCTATTCGGCGGTCAACCAGGGCCATTGCCATCCGAAGATTCTCGCCGCGATGATGGAGCAGGCGCAGAAGCTGACGCTGACCTCGCGCGCCTTCCGCAATGATCAGCTGGCGCATTTCTATGAGGAAATCGCAGCCCTCACCGGTTCGCACAAGGTGCTGCCGATGAATTCCGGCGCGGAGGCCGTCGAGACCGCCGTCAAGGCCGTGCGCAAGTGGGGCTATGAGGTCAAGGGCGTGTCGGAAGGCCAGGCGGAGATCATCGTCTGCTCCAACAATTTCCATGGTCGCACCATGGGCATCGTCGGTTTCTCGACGGACCCGGATGCGCGCGTCGGTTTCGGTCCCTTCGCGCCGGGCTTCCGCCATGTGCCTTTCGGCGACCTCGAAGCCTTCCGCGCGGCGATCAACGAAAACACCGTCGCCTTCCTCATCGAGCCGATCCAGGGCGAGGCCGGGGTACTGATCCCGCCGACCGGCTACTTCACGGGGGTGCGCGAGC
>CBFGOD010000183.1:0-8365 GCA_965650295.1 uncultured Shinella sp.
ATACGCCGGAGATGACGCAGATCTGCAAGCGCGACGGCGAGGACTGGCGCTGCGGCGTGGCCGCTCGCTCGCGGCTTGCCGAGTTCTTGCGCGCGGGGCCGGTGACCTGTCAGACGCAGGGCAGGGACAAATACGACCGTCTCCTGGCGCGCTGCGAGACGCAGGCCGGTGATCTCGGTGCGCGCATGGTGCGCGAAGGGCTGGCGGTCGCCTATGGCGGCTATGAGGACGAGGAGCAGTTTGCCAAGGCCGAGCGCAAGGGGCTGTGGGCCACGGAATTCGATCTGCCGCAGCAATGGCGCCGCATGAACGGTCGTCCGCAGGAGGACACGCATAAGGGGGAACCCGGTGTGCTCGGCGACATTCTGTCGACGCTGGGTCTCAGCTGACGGATGGCGCGATGAGCGAACGCACCCCTGCCGAGGATATCGCCGCGCTCGGCGCGGCCATCGCCGCCTGTCGCCTCTGTCGCGACGCGCCCGCCAAGGGGCCGGAAGATCGTCTGCCGCATGAGCCGCGGCCCGTCGCCGTGCTCTCCTCCACGGCGCGCATTTTGATTGCCGGGCAGGCGCCGGGGCTTCGGGTGCATGACAGCGGATTGCCCTTCAACGATGCCTCCGGCGACCGGCTGCGCGAATGGCTGGGCGTGACGCGGGAGGAATTCTACGACCCGGAAAAATTCGCCATCGTGCCGATGGGCTTCTGTTTTCCCGGCTATGACGCGCATGGCAGCGATCTGCCGCCGCGCCGGGAATGTGCGCCGCTCTGGCGCGCGCGGGTCATCGCGGCGATGCCGCAGGTCGAGCTGGCGCTGGCGATCGGCCAATATGCGCAGGCCTGGCATCTTGGCGCCGCGAAGGCGAAGAGCATGACCGAGACGGTGCGCGACTGGCGTCGGCATCTCGGCCGCAATACAGCGCCCGCCGTGCTGGCGCTGCCGCATCCGAGCTGGCGCAATACCGGCTGGCTGAAACGCAATCCGTGGTTTTCGGACGAGGTTCTGCCCGAATTGCGAAAGCGTGTGAAAACTCTCACGGCATGAAATGACATTCTTCCCATTTGCCGAAATCTCGGTATATCAGGGAATTAAATTTCTTCGGGGACACTTTAGGGGACTATAATGGACCGTCTGGACCGCAAAATCCTGCGCCTTCTGCAGGAAGATTCCACGCTGGCTGTGGCCGACCTCGCCAAGAAGGTCGGGCTTTCGACCACGCCTTGCTGGCGGCGCATCCAGAAGATGGAAGAGGACGGCGTGATCCGCAAGCGCGTCGCGCTGCTCGATCCGGTCAAGATCAACACCAAGGTCACCGTCTTCGTCTCGATCCGCACCAATTCGCATTCCACCGAATGGCTGAAGCGTTTTTCGGAGGTGATCGTCGAATTCCCCGAGGTCGTCGAATTCTACCGCATGAGCGGCGAGGTGGATTACCTGCTGCGCGTCGTCGTGCCCGATATCGGCGCCTATGACGCCTTCTACAAGCGCATGATCGCCCGCATCGAAATCCGCGACGTTTCCTCGGCCTTCGCCATGGAGCAGATCAAGTACACGACCGAGCTGCCGCTCGACTACATGGTCGTGGACAACCAGAAGAGCGGCGAAGACTGAGGCGCTTACATCTCCGGCCGCCTGAAGGTAACCGACACCGATTTCCAGGTGTCGTAGGGTGCGAGCTTTTCGAGGCCCGTGAACGGCGCGCAGCGCACGACCGCGCGGACGGCGCTCGCCACGAAGGTTTTCGTCGCCGGATCGCCGGCGACGGGGCCGTCGATCTTGGGCGAGCCATCGAGTTCGCCCGCTTCCGTCAGCGAAAATCCCACCCGGACGGCATCGACATGGGCGGGCAGGTCCGCCGGGACGTTCCAGCATTGCGCGATCTTCTGGTGTAGCGCAGTAGCAAGCGCCAGCGTGGCGCTATCGTCCGCCCGGGCTGGTGCTGTGAGGCCCGCCAGGGCCGCGACGGTGAGCAGGGCGCGGCAGGACGCCACCGTTATTTCTTCTCCAGCCGGGCAAGCAGCGAGGACGTGTCCCAGCGGTTACCGCCCATGTCCTGAACGTCGCCATAGAATTGGTCGATGAGGGCGGTGGTGGGCAGCTTGGCGCCGTTGCGGCGGGCTTCGGACAGGACGATGTCGAGGTCCTTGCGCATCCAGTCGATGGCGAAGCCGAAATCGTATTTGCCTGCGATCATAGTCTCGTGGCGGTTGTCCATCTGCCAGGAGCCGGCGGCACCCTTCGAGATGACCTCGATAACGGCTTCCATGTCCAGGCCGGCCTGCTTGCCGAAGTGGATAGCCTCGGCAAGACCCTGCACGACGCCGGCAACGCAGATCTGGTTGACCATCTTGGCGAGCTGCCCGGCGCCGGCTTCACCCATGCGGCCGACCATGCGGGCATAGGCGTCGATGACGGGGCGGGCCTTTTCGAAGGTGGTTTCTTCGCCGCCGCACATCACTGTCAGGACGCCGTTTTCCGCGCCGGCCTGGCCGCCGGAGACGGGGGCGTCGATGAAATGCAGGCCCTTGGCCTTGCAGGCCGCATCGAGCTCGCGGGCGACTTCGGCGGAGGCCGTGGTGTTGTCGATGAGCGTGGCGCCCGGCTTCATGCCGTCGATCACGCCATCCCTGGCGGTGGTGACGGAGCGCAGGTCGTCGTCATTGCCGACGCAGGTGAAGACGAAGTCGGCGTCTTTCGCGGCTTCTGCCGGGGTGCGCAACGCCGTGCCGCCGAATTCGGCCGCCCATTTTTCCGCCTTGGCGAAGGTGCGGTTATAGACCGCGACCTCATGGCCGCCCTTGACCTTCAGGTGGCCGGCCATGGGATAGCCCATGACACCGAGACCGATGAACGCAACCTTTGCCATGCCGTAACCTCCTGCAATTGCTGGCAGGAGGTTTAGCGGATCATCGTTTCCGGCGAAAGTGTTTCTCTTGTGTCAGGGGCAATGCGCCCCGCCCGTCAGCCGCGATATTTCGCCAGCACGAGATGGCCGGCGATCGGCTCGCCTTCTTCCATGCGCACGGTGATGTCGGTGATCTCGACGAGGTCGAAACCGGTCTCGTCAAGCCGCTGGCGGACATAATCAGGCGCATGGGCAAAGCGCTGGTGCGGACCGACCATGAAGGGGCGGCCGGCGAAGGTGTCGGCAGGCAGCGTTTCCGACGAGAAAATGAAGTGCCCGCCCGCCACGAGGTTTTCGGCGGCGCCGAAGAACAGCGGCTCCAGCGCGCCGAGATAGGGCAGCACGTCGGTGGCGGTGATCAGGTCGAAGGGCTCGTCGTCATTGTCGTCGAGGAAGTCGACCGCCTCGGCGACGTAGAGCGTCTCGTAGAGATCCTTCTCGTGGGCGACTTCGACCATGTTTTCCGACAGGTCGACACCGGTGATGTCTTCCGCCATGTCGCGCAGGGCACCGCCGGTCAGGCCCGTGCCGCAGCCGAGGTCGAGCACGCGCTGGAACGGACCCATCTTGAGATCCTGGAAGCGCTGGCGGACCAGAAGCGGGACGCAATAGCCGAGCTGCTCGACGAGCACGTCCTCGAACACTTCGGCATGCTGGTCGAAAAGGGTCGCGACATAGGCGTCCGGCGCCTTTTCCGGCGTGTCGCCGCGGCCCATCGAGGCCAGGCGCACGGCGGCACCGCCATGGTCTTCCGGGTCAAGCGCCAGCACTTCGGCATAGGCTTTGGCGGCGGCATCGAAATCGCCGGATTTTTCCAGCGAAAGGGCGCGGTTATAGGCTTCCGCGAGCGCGTCTTCGTCGATTTTTTTCATGCGGCGTCTCATACGGGCCGGCCGGCGTTTTGGCAATGGAGGCGGATGCGCGCAAACGGCCCCTCGAGATGGGCGCATTCGCCCTCTAAGTGCAAATAGGCATTTATCAATTGGCGAAAGAGGCGCATGATCTTTCCAAGACCAAAAAGACAATTGGAGGAAAGAATGCCCGCCGATATGTCCCCCTTGTCGCTTTCCACCGAGGCCAAGCGCACAGGCAGTCCCGCCTTGCCGGCGACGCCCATGGAAACGATCAACACCATGGTGCACTATTATCGCGGCGAGCTTGGCCGAATGGCCGGCTGGCGCGACCGGATCGACCGAACGTCGAACTGGGCAATCACCGTGGTGGCGGCGCTGCTCTCCGTGTCGCTCTCGACGCCGACCTCGCATCACGGCGTGCTGCTCTTCGCCATGCTGCTGGTGACGCTGCTGCTGATGATCGAGGCGCGGCGCTACCGCTTCTTCGATGTGTATCGGGCGCGGGTGCGCCAGCTGGAGCGTTTCTACTTCGCCGAAATCCTCAACCCGCGCGCGGCCCTCGACCTCGACTGGGCGGCCCCCATCGCCAAGAGCCTGCGCAAACCTGAATTCCTGATCAGCTACCGGGACGCGGCCTGTCGGCGGCTTCGGCGGAACTATTGCTGGCTCTATTTCATCCTCCTGCTCGCCTGGGCCTTGAAGATATCGTCCTCGATGATGCAGCGGCCGGCGACGGCGGGCAAGGACATGACGCTTGCGCTCGAACATGTGGTCGCCAATGCAGCACTCGGTCCGGTGCCGGGGCTTGTCGTCATAGGCTTCGTGGCGGTGTTCTACGTGATCATCGCCTATTTTTCACTGAAGGTGGACATGTCCGACAGCGAGCTTGCGCACGGCTCGGTGCATGTCTGACCGTCGCTGGCGGAAGCTCAGTTGATCACGAACTCACCCTTCAATGACCGCCACTCCGTCGCCGAAATCAGGCGGCGGTGAATGTAGCGGACGGAGTGGATGGGGCCGTCGAGCTTTTCCTGCCAGAATTGCAGGAAACTCTTCATCTCCGGAAAATCCGGGGCGAGGTCGTAGTGCTGCCAGATATAGGTCTGCAGGAACTGCTGGTGATCCGGCATGCGGTAGAGGATCTGGGCCGTGGTCATGCCGTAGCCCTTGAGCTGCATTGCCATGTCGTTCGTCATAGGGACCTCATTGCGTGATGAATGATGGTCCCTATGATTGAGCGCCTGCAAGGTTAATGCGGCCTTAACGTGCCGTAGCGTAAGGGCATAATTCTCGTGAAATCAGAGGCTTGGCAGCATGTCGCACCGAGTGCTGCCAAGTCTGTTACCGCTTCAGGTGGCGTGTCAGCCGGGCTTCCAGCCATGCCCAGATGTTGCGCAGCAGCTCCACGATCAGCAGATACATCAGCGCTGCCCAGAGATAGGCCTGGTAGTCGAAGGTGCGTGAGAAGGCGAGGCGGGTCTGCCCCATCAGGTCGAGAACCGTGACGATCGCGACGATGGCCGAGCCCTTGATCATTAAAATAATCTCGTTGCCGTAGGGGCGCAAAGCCACGATGAGGGCCTGCGGCAGGACGACCTTGAAGAAGGCGATCTTTTTCGGCAGTCCCAGAGCGCTCGCGCCCTCATGCTGGCCACGCGGGACGCTCTCGATGGCGCCGCGCAGGATTTCGGCCTGATAGGCGGCGGTGTTGAGCGTGAAGGTCAAAAGCGCGCAGTTCCAGGCGTCGCGGAAGAACCACCAGAGCCCCCAGGCCTTCAGTTCGGCGGAGAAGCTGCCGAGGCCGTAGTAGATCAGGAAGAGCTGGGTAAGCAGCGGCGTGCCGCGGAAGAAGTAGACGTAAGCGTAGGCGATCCACGACAGCACCGGGTTCTTCGACATGCGCGCGAAGGCAAGCGGCAGCGACAAGAGGCCGCCGAGCACGATCGACAGGCCGACGAGAAGCAACGTCACACCGAGGCCGGACAGGTAGTTCGGACCGTATTTCGCGAATTTTTCCGGATCCCAGCCGCCCGCGATCATCATGAAGACGCCGACGGCGAGCGCCAGCCACACGCCGAGGAAGGCGTTGCCGAAGAGACGGCCGGCGGTGACGGGTTTCGGCGGGGCCGGTGGCGGAGCCTGCGGCTCGATGAGGGTGGTGACGAAGCTCATCGCGCGGCCTCCGAACGCTTGGCCCAACCTTCGATGCTGGAGAAGACCAGCGAGGAGAGGAAGGCGAGGATGAGGAAGAGCACGCAGGCGATGGCGTAGAACTCGAAGGCTTCCTTGGTGACGCGCGCCGCGATGCTCGTCTGGCGCAGGATATCCGGCAGGCCGACGACGGAGACCAGCGCGGTATCCTTCAGCAGCGCCATCCAGAGATTGCCGAGGCCGGGCAGGGCGACCCGGATGAGCTGCGGCAGGACGATGAGCTGCATGGTGCGGCCATGGTGCAGGCCGAGCGCATAGCCCGCCTCGTACTGGCCGCGCGGAATTGCCTTGAAGGCCGACAGCAGCACTTCCGAACAATAGGCGGAAAAGACCATGCCGAGCGCGATCATGCCGGCGAAGAAGGCGTTGATCTCGATGGTGCCTTCATAGCCGATGGCGGTCATGAAGTTCTGCACGACGATCTGCAGGCCGTAATAGATGATGAAGAGCGTCAGAAGCTCCGGCAGGCCGCGGAAGAGCGTGGTGTAGATATTGGCCGAGAGCCTGAGCGATTTTTCTTCCGACTGTTTTGCCAGTGCGATGAAGAAGCCCATGACGAGGCCGACGGGCAGTGTCGCGACGGCAAGGCTCGCCGTGACCAGAAAGCCGAAGGCGATCTCGTCGCCCCAGCCTGCGGCCCCACAGGCGAGCAGCGTGTTGCCCGCGAATAGATTGAAGATGCCGACCGGGCCGCAGAGGGGATCGATGATCCCGAGAAATGCGGATACCGCTTCGACGATGGCGGTGAAGAACCCGCTCATGCCAGAATAACCCCCGATGCGCGTTTTGCGCTTGTTGTTACGGCGCTTGCTGCACCGGTTTTCTTTATGTGCAATTTCTCAAACAAAAGAAGCGGGAGAGCAAGCCCTCCCGCCCGTGCATTCTGGTGATGGGGTCAGAAAAAACCCGCATCAAGCAGAGGCTTTCCGTTTACTCGCCGCCGTAGACGTCGAACGGGAAGTACTTGGCGTTGATTTCCTGGTACTTGCCGCTCTTGCGGATCGCCGCGATCGCCGCGGTGAACTTGTCGGCAAGTTCCGTTTCGCCCTTGCGCACCGCGATGCCGGCGCCTTCGCCGTTGATGACGGGGTCGATCGGCAGCGTGCCGAGCAGCTTGCAGCAGGCGCCCGCGTCGGTCTTCAGCCATTCGGAGAGAACCACGACGTCGTCGATGGCGGCATCGATGCGGCCGTTGGCGATGTCGAGCTTGTACTCGTCTGCCGTCGGATACATCTTGATGTCGGCATCCTTCATATGCGCCTGGGCATAGTTGGAGTGGGTCGTCGAGCCCTGGGCGCCGAGAGCCTTGCCGGCAAGCGCTTCAGGCGTCGCTTCCTTGATGTCGGAATCCTTCGGCACGATGATGGCCGGCGGCGTGTTGTAGTACTTCTTGGAGAAGTCGACCTTTTCCTTGCGCTCGGCGGTGATCGACATGGAGGCGACGATGGCGTCGAACTTCTTGGCGATGAGTGCCGGAATGATGCCGTCCCAGTCCTGCGTCACGAAGGTGCATTCGGCCTTCATTTCCTCGCAGAGCGCCTTGGCGATGTCGATGTCGAAACCGGTCAGCGTGCCGTCGGCCTCGAGATTGTTGAAGGGCGGGTAGGCGCCTTCCGTGCCGATCACGATCTTCTCGCCTTCAGCCATCGCGGAGGTCGCGAAGAGGGCGATGACCGCAGCCGAAGCTGCGAGCGTGAAACGTTTGGAAATACGCATTGTGATCCTCTCTGTTGAAGGCTCTCGGGTTTTTCTTGTTGTCCGGGCCTTGAATTGAAGCGGGCAGGCCTGTCCGCTTGGGCTGGATAATCGAACTGTTTCTCGCAAAAAATCAACTGCTTTTCCGTCGCGCTTGCGCCTCGTTTCCCCGACAATTTCATGGGCGCCACTGGTCTTGGCGGCGGCGCGACCTATCTCGCCGGTCGATCAGGTCGTTCAGGTGCGGTTCACACCCGCCTGACTAGGCCTGAACAGGAAACGGGCACTGCCAGCCGGCCAAAAGAGCCGGGAGGCAACGCTCCATAGAGACAGACGGGACACCGTGAGGACAGAACGATGACTTTCCGCTCCAGACTTTTTGCCACCGTGGCTCTGCCCCTGCTGTCGGCCTCGCTGATTGCAACGCCGACGCTGGCCGACGCGCTTGTGAAATCCTTCGAGGTGGCCCAGGCCAGCGACGAGGCACAGCCGAGCGAAGACGAACTGCTGAAACAGCAGCAGGAAGAACAGCAGCGCGCCGAGCAGGAAGACCAGCAACGGCAGGCTGATGAACAAAAGGCCGCCGAGGAAGAGCAACAGCGTCAGGCTGACGAGCAGAAGGCAGCCGAGGACCAGCAGCGGCCGGCAGACGAGCATAAGGCGGCAGAAGAAGAGCAGCGGGGGGCGGCGGAGCGGGAGGCG
>CBFGOD010000184.1:0-8339 GCA_965650295.1 uncultured Shinella sp.
GGACGCTCGAGCCAGTCGGACAGCACGTCGTTGACCGCCTCGTCGGCGACGGCGGCGTTGACGGGGCTATCCCAGACGGTGACGTCGAGACGGTCTTCCGGCTCGAAGCTCGCGAAGAGCTGGCGGCCTTCCATTTCGAGATGCAGGCTTTCGCCCACCGCCGTCGCCTCGACGCGGGCGAGCGCCTGCAATTCGCGCTGGGTGATGAAGTGACCGTCGGGCTCGACGATCATGAAGCGGCGGTCGCCGGCGAGACCGTCGAGACGCACCGTCGCGCTTTCGACGGGAATGGCCCGGCCGCTCTTCAGCGGGTGAATGTTGAGGCCCTCGATCTTCATCGCACGTCCCTTCCTTCAAATCTTGATTCAACGCTCTGCCGGAGCGATTCAATCCGGCGGCATAAAAGCATGTTTTCGTTCAGATTTCATCCAGAAACATGTCGCGGATCGCGCGCAGGCGCTCGGTGCGCTCCAGCGCCATGCGAGCGCCTGCCGCCGTCTGGAAGCCATCCGCCAGCTTGAACAGCTTCACCTCGAAATGATCGATGGCGAAGGCCTTGTCGTCGAGCGGGCGGTTTTCGGCGAGCGGATCCATGGGATCGTAGAGGCCGCTGCCCATGCGGCCGGCAATGTAGAAGCAGCGTGCCGCGCCCACCATGCCGATGGCATCGAGCCGGTCGGCATCCTGCACGATCTTCGCCTCCAGCGTCTCGGGCGCGATATTGGCGGAGAAGCTGTGGGTGAGGATGGCGTGGCTGACGGCGGCCACATCCGCATCGCTCCAGCCTTCGGCGGCAAGCAGCGTCGCGGCCTTTTCGGCGGCAAGGCGCGAGGCCTCGGCACGCAGCGGCGAGTTCTTCTCCACCGCCACGCAATCATGCAGCAGCACGGCGGCGGCGAGCAGACGCGGATCGCCGCCCTCCTCCGCCTGAATGCGGCGGGCGCTCTTCCACACGCGGATGAGATGGGCGGCATCGTGCGAGCCGTCATCGGCCGCGAAGGCCTGCGGCAGCAGGCGCTCGGCGAGCCGTCCCAGGGGCGTGAAAGCGGCGGCAAGGCAGGTGAAGGACATGGGCAATCCGTTTCGATTGCCGCAGACCTACCCCGTCACGCCCCGACGTTCAATTCCGGCTTTTCACCCGCCCCGGACTTTCCAGAGAGGATTTTCTGATAGAACAGGCCGATGCCGATCAGCACCGCGCCGAGCCCGATGAAGGACAGCGCGCGCAGAATGCCTTCGAGATTGGCCATGTCGATCAGGAACACCTTCACCACCGCGATCAGAACGAGACCGGCGGAAGCAAGGCGGATGCTCTTGGAATCGAATTTCGAGCCGACCGCCAGAAGCAGCACGCCGAGCAGCAGCCAGACCACAGAATAGGTGTAGGTCTCCGACTGGAGGAAGCCCTTCCAGTCCGCGATGCCTTCGCCGTGCCAGTAGCGGCGCACCGACAGCGTAACCCAGGCGAAGACCAGCGCGACGCTGGAGAGCGCGAGCAGGATGACATAGGGCATCGGTCGGCGGCCGCGCGCATACCAGGCCAGGCCGCCATAGGCGATGCCGGGCAGCAGGTAGCCGACGAGCAGGAGATCGAGCACCGGCCATTTGCCGAGCAGTTCGCCGGTGAAATACGGGTTGAGGCCGATGAAATGCGCGCTCAGCACCGACAGGACCGAGAGCCCGCCGACGACCATCGAGCCGTAGCGGAAGACCGGACTCGGTGATTTCAGGTCGAGCGACATCATGATGGCCGAGGCGCCGATCACGAGCAGCGTATAGGTCGCCTGTTCGCCGAGCGTCGGCACGGAGCTGTCGAGCACGCCGCCATTCATGCCGTGGCGCACGAGGATCGCGGCCGTCAGAAGCAGGAAGAGGCTGGCGAGTGCCTGGAGAAGATTGCGGATGCGCTCGCCCGGCCAGCGGCGCAGCTCGAACGCCGAGACCGCCAGAAGGGCGGCGGGAATGCCGTAGCCGGCGAGAAGCTGATTGAAGACGGGCGTCTTCGAGAGGTTCGCGGCGCCGACGATGGTGGGCTCCCAGGCGATGCGGCCAGCAACGACGGCGGCGGCACCGGCCATCAGCCAGGGCAGAACCGGCCAGCGGCGCAGGCGGGTGGCGAAGACGGCGATGGTGCCGAGCAGGATGATGCCGAGCGTGGTGACGAGACCATCTGTCAGGGCATGCAGCGCCAGAATGAGGAAGGCGAAGCCACCGGCGGAAAGCGTCCACTGCGGCAGGAAGAGGCCTTCCTCCTCCGCTCTCTCGCGCGAAAAGGCTTCCGCGGCGGCGAAGAAGACGAGGCCGAGGACAAGGGCGAGAAGCCCGTGTTTGGCGTCGAAGGAAAGGTTGCCGAAGGTGAAGAAGCTGATGCTGAGAACCGCAAAGGGCACGGCCGGGGCCAGCACGCTCCAGACAGAGGCGAAGCCGGGCAAGGTGCTGCGCAGGCGCACACCGGCAAGGCCGATGGCGGCATAGAGCACGGCAAGCACGAGCAGCAGATTGACCGGCAGCGGGCCGGCGACGACGGCGACCGGCGTCGTTCCCTCCAGCGTCGGCGGCGCCAGCGTGCCGATGCCATCGACGAAGATGCCACCCGGCACGGCCGCGATGCTGGCGGTGCCGAGCAACACGGCGATGCCGGAGAGGATCGCCGCATAGATCGCCCAGCCGCGCAACGCGCCGAGCACGGCGAGCGCAAGGGTGATGATGACGAAGGCATAGTCTGCATGGGCGAGCGTCGGCACGGCGCTTGCCAGCACCAGCGCCGGGAAGGTCATGGCGAGTGCGCCGGTGAGCGATACCGCCACCGCGGGCGGCGCGAGCAAACGGTCGAGCGCATCAGGCGATTTGGCGCCGACGGGCTGCGGCAGGTCTTCGGCCGTCACATTGCCCGGCCAGATCAGGCCATGGCCGAGGGCAAGCACCAGCAGGGCGACGAGGGCCGGCACCACATCGACCGTGCTGGCCTGCGAGAGATAGAGCACGGCCCAAAGCGCCATGCCGGCATTGGCAAGTGCGGGCACGACCTGCCAGCGGCGGATGCGCGAGGCGGCGAAGGTGGCAAGCCAGGCGACGATGAGGAAGCCGAACAGGCCCCAGGCGCTCGGCTCTTCCGTCGCGACCAGCGCCGGTGTCAGCATGGAGGCCAAGAGGCCGAGGCCGGCGAGCGCCTGCCCGTGCAGCAGCGAGAGACCGATCGTCGCGAAGGAGACGGCGGCGAGCAGCACGAAGGCCGTGACCGGGCCGAAGTAACTGTAGAACTCGTAGGAGACATAGGTGACGGCGAAGAGCGTGATGGCGCCGGCGGCCGTCAGCACGCCGGGAATCATGGCGTTCTGGAAGGCATTGGCGATCAGCGGCTGGGTGCGGCGGCGCACGAATTCGCCGGCCGCCATCAGAACCAGGCCGAAAGCAGCGGCCAGCGACAGGCGCACGGCGGGGCTGAGCAGGCCGGCCTCGATGGAATACTTCACCATGAAGATACCGCCGAGCGCCAGCGCAATGCCGCCCACCCAGACGGCCCAGCGCGCACCGATGCGGCTTTCGAAGCTTTCCTTCGGCTTGGCCGGCGTGACGGCGGGCGCGGCCACCACCTCTTCCGCCGTTTCGCTGGCGGCAACGGCTCCGGCCGGCACGGTGGAGGTTTCACCACCGAAGATCGCGCGACCTGCATCCGCCTCGCCGCTTTTCGCCGTCCAGGGGCTCGCGAAATCGGCCGTTACAGGCTCGTCCGTCGCCTCTTCCCGCGCGGTTTCCAGCGTTTCGGCAACCGGTTCGGCTTCAGTGGCGGGCAGCGTAACGCCGCTCGCCTTCAGCGCCTCGATCTCGCCCTTCAGCCGCATCACCTCGGCGCCGATTTTCTGCGCGCTGTTGCGCGAGGCGTTGAGCGTATAGAGCGCGAGGCCAATCGCGACCAGGGAAAGGATTTCGAGCATTGCGTCTCCAGCACGGCACAGTCCGGGTGGCGAGACTACCCGGTTTTATCCAAACGCCAAACGGGGTTACGTTTCAGCGCAGTAATCTCTTCGGAGTTATCGCATGAGATTTTCGATGGGGAAGATGGCACAGGTTTCCGTGCCGTGGGCCAGAAGCTTGCCGTTCTTGTCGCGCAGCCAGGCTTCCGACGTGGCGATGGTGCGGCCGCGATGGACGATCTTTCCCTCGCAGAACACCTCGCCCATGCCGGGCAATACGGGGCGCACGAGGTTCAATTTGAATTCGATGGTCGTATAGGCCTCGCCCGGCTTGATGACGGAGAACACCGCGCAGCCGAGTGCGGAATCCATCACCGTCGCCGTCCAGCCGCCATGCACGGTGCCGAGCGGATTGAGGTGATCGGCCGAGGGCATGCCGGAGAAGACAACGCGGCCGTCTTCCACCTCCCGCATCGAGAAGGCGAGTGTGCGGCACATGGGCGGCGCGGGCAGATCGCCCGACAGCATCGTCTGCAGGACCTTCAGGCCGCCGTCACGCTGCACCACGTCGAGCGGCAGCGTGCCGATGCCGCCGACCGTCAGCCCCGGATAGATTTCCACCGTCATGCATGCGCCTCTTCGGGTTGATCGTTTTTCGATCCGCCGAGGGCCTTCAGTGCCGCCTGCACGAAGCCCTCGCGGGCATTGGCCAGCTCCAGCCCGCGCGGTTCGCAAACATGGCGGTTGAGGAAAAAGGCCGTGAGGCGAAAACCATCGGCAAGGGCGGCGGTATCGGCCGCGTGCCGGCTTTCATCGCCGAGGAAGGCGGGAAGCGCCAGCATCTTGTCCGCCCAGGGGGCGCCCGCTGCGCGTGACACGGCGCGGCCGGATTTCGGCGAGACGTAGCAAAGGTCGTCCTTCACACCTGTCGCGACGCATTCGATCAGATCGAGCCCGAAGCCGAGATCGTTCAGCACGGCAAGCTCGAAACGGATGAACAGTTCGCCGGCATCGGCGGGTTCATGCAGGTGGCCGAGGATAACGGAAAGTGCTTCGTAGAGATGCGGATGCGGATCGCGCTCCGGCAGGAAGCGCAAGAGCGCCGCCATGGCCTGCACGCCGTAAACGGCGGTCGCCGTCTCCATCAGCCGGCCGGCGCGCAGTTCGAGCGGTTCGACACGGAACTCGCCGAGATGCTCGTCGAGCCGTGCCCGCCAAGTGATATCAACCGAATTGCCGGGCTGGAGCACTGGCTGCATGGTCCGCGAACGGCCGCCGCGCACCATGCCGAGATGGCGCCCGCGCTCGCGCGTCATCACCTCGACGATCACGGATGTCTCGCCGTGGCGCCGCACGCCCAGAACGATGGCCTCGTCACTCCATTGCATGGGTGAAGCCTTACGCCGTTGGCGGGACGGGAGCAAGCCGGGCGGGAAAGCCCTCCCCACAAGGGGGAGGGACTTACAATGCCGATCCGTTTCATCCCGTCATCAACGCGGCTGCTAGCAGATCCGGCAAAGAAACGCGAACCGGAGCGGCAGTTTAGCCCCTCCCCCTTGTGGGGAGGGGTTGGGGAGGGGCCTTCCACCTCCATCATCGCGTGACCGATTAGCCACACCTAAGCCCTTGCCATAGTTTCGCTTTTTTCTCGCCCTGCCCGCGCCGGCTTTGCCCCTGAAGAACCGGCCAAAGGCCGCAAAGGCCAGATTTGACATTCGAAATGACAGGTGCCGTCTTGATGTGTGTGTTCCGCCCGCTTGCCCTTCTTGCCCTTGCCGCCACGTTGGCCGGCTGCGCCACCACCACGATGGAGGTGAAGAGGAAGGGGCCGGATCCCATGCATGTCGCCATGTACGGGCCGCATCCCGACGAGCGCTTCCCGCTGCCGGCGATGGATATCAGCCGGGTCAATCCGAAATACTTCCGCCAGCAGGTCGCCTACCAGACCATGGAGCCGGCCGGCACCATCGTCATCGATACGCAGAACCGCTTCCTCTATCTCGTGCAGAGTGAAGGCATGGCGATGCGCTATGGCATCGGCGTCGGCAAGGCAGGGCTGGAATTCGAGGGCGCGGCGCGCATCGGCCGCAAGGCGGAATGGCCGCGCTGGACGCCGACGCAGAACATGATCGCCCGCGAACCGGAGCGGAACCTGAAATGGGCCGGCGGCATGGAGCCGGGCCTGACCAACCCGCTCGGCCCCCGCGCGCTCTATCTGCACAAGGATGGCAAGGACACGCTGTTCCGCATCCACGGCACATCCGAGCCGTGGTCGATCGGCAAGGCCGTCTCAAGCGGCTGCGTGCGGCTGTTCAACCAGGATATCATCGATCTCTACAGCCGCGTGCCGACGGGCAGCCGCGTCGTCGTGCTGCAGCATCAGGCGCCGGCCAGCGAGGCGACGCCGATGGCTGCCGCCGACGGCCTCGTGCCGCCGGCCGCGATCTGACGCGTCACGTAAAATCCTGCTGCTCGGAGGCAACGACGCCCTTGAGTTCGCTCGGGTAATAGCCCTCGCGCAGGTTGATGCCATATTCGACATAGGCCTTCATGCAGGCCAGCATCTGCGACCAGCCCTCGCAGTTCATGTAGGAGGATTTCTGGCCGCGATCGTTGTCGCGCCAGCCGGTCTCGGCGATGGTCACCATGGTGCCGCCATCGTCCAGTGGCTTGAAGTGCATCTCGACGCGCGTCTTGTAGGCCGCCTCGCCTTCATCGACCATCGCATCCCAGCGAAAGACGATCAGCGCGTTTTCCTCGACCTTGTCCACGATGACGGGCGCCATGCCCCACCAGGTGACCGTGGTGCCTTCGACTAGCGGCGCGCTCGCGCCGCCGATCGTGGTGAAATAGCCGCTCAGCTTCTTCGGATTGACCACCGCGTCGAAGACGTCGGCGACGGGCTTGCCGATCCGCCCGTTCACACGAAATTCCAGCGTCATGCCGTCCTCCTTGGGGCGCTCGGCCCTCCTCTGCCTTGTACCCGGACAAAATATGTTATAAAAACATAACATGTCAAGCGAATCGACAGAGGACGCCGTTTTCAAGGCGCTCGCCAATGGAAAGCGGCGGCAGATGCTGGATGCGATCAAGCACGCACCGTTGACCACGGGCGCATTGTGCGAAAAATTTCCGGAGATGGATCGCTGCACGGTGATGCAGCATCTGAAGGTGCTGGAAGAGGCAGACCTGATCATTCCCCGCAAGGAGGGTCGCGAGCGCTGGAACCACCTCAACGCCCTGCCCATCCAAGCCATTCATGACCGCTGGATCAGTCAATATGCCGGGCACGCGATGGGCGTGCTTTCGGCACTGAAGGGTGAATTGGAAGGCTGAGGCGCCGCCCTTTCGGCAGCGCCCCGCAAAATCAGACGGCGGCGGCGATGCGGCCGATTTCAGCAATGAGGGCATTGCGCTCGTCGCCGGAAATACCGGGCATTTCCACGAAGGCCGAAACGACGATGGCGCCGCGGTTCGGCGACCAGGCGACCGCCACGTCATTGGCATTGCCGGCCTTGTCGCCGTTCGTGCCGGTCTTGTCGCCGGTCATCCAGTCGGCCGGGAAGCCGGCGCGCAACCGCGTATCGCCCGTCTTGTTCATGACGAGCCAGGCGGCAAGCTGGGCCTTGGAACGCGGGGACAGCACATCCGTAAAGACTAGCTTGCGCAGCGTCTCGGTCATCGCGACCGGGGTGGTCGTGTCGCGCTCGTCATCAGGCGCTTCGTGATAGTTGAGCGTCGGCTCGGTGCGGTCGAGGCGAGTGGTCTCGTCGCCGAGACCACGCAGGAACGCAGTGAGCGCCTTGGGGCCGCCCGAGGCGCCGAGCAGCAGATTGGCGGCGGCATTGTCGCTGAGCGTGATCGTCGCCTCGCAGAGTTCGGCAATCGTGATGCCCTTACCGCCGACGCGCGTTTCGACGACCGGTGCCCAGTCGACAAGGTCGGATTTCTTGACGACGATGCGGCGGTCCAGCGCCTCCTCCTTGCGATCGACACGGGCGAGGATGTGCCCGGCCAGCAGGGCCTTGAAGGTGCTGCACATCAGGAAACGCTCGTCGGCGCTATGGCCGAGCCGGGCGTTCGTTGCGAGATTATGTATGGCAACCCCGATGCGGCCCTCGTGGCGCGCTTCCAGTTCGGCAAGCTGCTCCTGTGGCGTGCCGCCGGAGGCTGCCCCCGCCATGCCGGCCATGGCCGAAACAGCGGGTATTGCAAGGAGAGCGCCGGCAATCGCCTGCCGGCGTGAAATCGTCATTGTCATCGTCAATTTCCTGTCTTTCAGGCGGCCGAGCGCCATACGCCCAGCCCGTGTGAGCCCGCCCATGTCGCGACTATGCGCAAAGGGGCGGGTCAAAACAAAGGACGATTTCTGCCGGCAGCCATTAGGAAAACTAGGGCTTATTTCTTCTTCAGCGCCTCGGCAAA
>CBFGOD010000185.1:0-8299 GCA_965650295.1 uncultured Shinella sp.
ACCGCACCGACCGCCATCCGGGCATTGATGGGTCAAGGCGACGCTTTCGTCACCCGCTCGAAGCGCAAATCCCTGCGCACGCTCGGCTCGGTCGGCGAGCCGATCAATCCTGAAGCGTGGGAATGGTACTATCACGTGGTTGGCGATGGCCGTTGCCCGGTGGTCGATACCTGGTGGCAGACAGAGACCGGCGGGATCCTGATTACTCCCCTGCCCGGCGCGACTGCCCTGAAACCGGGCTCTGCCACCCGCCCCTTCTTCGGCGTGCAGCCGCAGCTGGTCGATGGCGAAGGCAAGGTGATCGAGGGAGCGGCCGATGGCAATCTCTGCATCACCGACAGCTGGCCGGGCCAGATGCGCACCGTCTATGGCGATCACAAGCGCTTCATCGAGACCTACTTCTCCACCTACAAGGGCAAGTATTTCACCGGCGACGGCTGCCGCCGTGACGAGGACGGATATTACTGGATCACCGGCCGCGTCGACGACGTGCTCAACATTTCCGGCCACCGCCTCGGCACGGCCGAAATCGAATCGGCCCTCGTCTCGCACCATCTCGTCTCGGAAGCGGCCGTCGTCGGCTATCCGCACGGCCTCAAGGGCCAGGGCATCTATTGCTACGTCTCGCTGATGGCCGGCGAGGAAGGCAATGACGCGCTGCGCCAGGACCTCGTCAAACATGTCCGCAAGGAAATCGGTCCCATCGCGACGCCGGACAAGATCCAGTTCGCGCCCGGCCTGCCGAAGACCCGCTCCGGCAAGATCATGCGCCGCATCCTGCGCAAGATCGCCGAGGACGACTTTGGCGCACTCGGCGACACCTCGACGCTCGCCGACCCGGCCGTCGTGGACGACTTGATCGCCAACCGCCAGAACAAGGCAGGCGGCTGATCGGTTCGAGTACGGAACGACAAAGCGAAACGGCGGCCAGTGGCCGCCGTTTTCATTTTAAGAAACTGCCTGTGAGGACGTTCGAGTGGGGCAACACCGGTCCTCCCCTCAAGCGTCACCCTCGGGCTTGACCCGAGGATCCACTCCTCCCCGCACCGTTTTACTTGCGGCATGGATCCTCGGGTCAAGCCCGAGGACGAGGAAGGAGAGGCTGGAGGTATGAGACATTCACGCGAAGATGATGCTTAAGGAGAGTGGATGCCTGAGCCGGATTCCCGCTCTCAGAAATCGATCGCCCGGCCCTTGATCTCCCAGTCGCCGAACCGTGCGGGGTCCTCGCCGCCGCGGCCGCCGATTTCTTCGGCGCGCTCGACGGGCTGGGCTGCCTTGCGGCGCTCCTCGGCCTCCTGCAGGGCGCGTTGGGCGGCGGGCGGGAGCACTTTGCGGCCGTCGGAATGATTGTCGTTGTCGCTGTCCATGAAAATCGGCATCCTTCCGGGATATTGAAGACGTGCGGATGGTTTCCCATCATATAGGAGCGTGACGACGCTGTGGAAAGCGCTGATTCACGTGAAACATATCCTTGACAACAAGGATCGACAAACCAGGTCGACCAGACCGGACAGGAGCCGAAAACGTATGAACATCGTTCGCACAGCCATGCTGCTCGCCGTCATGACGGCGCTTTTCATGGGCGTGGGCCTGCTCATCGGCGGCAAGGGCGGCATGATGATCGCGCTCGTCGTCGCGATCGGCATGAACGTCTTCTCCTACTGGAATTCCGACCGGATGGTGCTGTCGATGTACGGCGCCAAGGAGGTCGATGAGCGCACGGCACCCGAATACTACGGCATCGTGCGGGATCTTGCGGCGCGCGCCGGCCTGCCCATGCCACGCGTCTTCGTTATGAACAGCGACCAGCCGAACGCCTTCGCGACCGGCCGCAACCCGGAAAATTCCGCCGTCGCCGCCTCCACCGGCCTTCTCCAGGCGCTGTCCTATGAAGAGGTGGCGGGCGTGATGGCGCATGAGCTGGCGCATATCCAGAACCGCGACACGCTGACCATGACGCTGACGGCGACGCTTGCCGGTGCGATCTCCATGCTCGCCAACTTCGCCATGTTCTTCGGTGGCGGCCATAACCGCGAGAACAACAACCCGCTCGGTTTCGTCGGCGTGCTGATCGCCATGATCGTTGCGCCCTTCGCCGCCATGCTGGTGCAGATGGCAATCAGCCGCACACGCGAATATTCGGCCGACAAGCGAGGCGCGGAAATCTGCGGCAACCCGCTGTGGCTGGCCTCCGCTCTCGGCAAGATCGCGGTGGCGGCCGGCCGCGTTCCCAACGATGAGGCCGAACGTAATCCGGCGACGGCGCATATGTTCATCATCAATCCGCTCTCGGGCGAACGCATGGACAACCTGTTTTCGACCCATCCGAACACCGAGAACCGCATCGCCGCGCTCCAGGAAATGGCCCGCACCATGCAGGCCCGCTCGACGGAACCGGTCCGTGCTGATAATCCGTCACGCAAATCGCGCTCCGTACCGACGACGGGCTGGGGACGCGGTGGCTCCGAACCGCCCAAAGGTCCCTGGTCTTGAACGACGACACGCGCAGAAAAAAACCGTTTCCGAAACGACATGGCGGCCCCAAGCGGCCCGCACCGGAGGCGGTTGCAGAAAGCCAGCCGGAAAAGCCGGGTCTGCGCGCCCGGCAGGCGGCGGCAAAAATCCTTGCGGCCGTGGTCGATCGCAAGACCTCGCTCGACGGCATGCTGGATCTCGAAAACGGCAACCCCGCCTATCGCCAGTTGAACGATGCCGACCGGGCGTTGGTGCGCGCCATCCTCAACACGGCGCTGCGCCACCTTCCCCGCATCGAGACCATTCTCGACACGCTCGTCGGCACGCCGCTGCCGGATGGCGCGCGCGCCTTGCATCATGTCCTGACCGCCGCCGCCGCGCAGATTCTTTATCTCGACGTGCCGGATCATTCCGCCGTCGATCTCGCCGTCGAGCAGGCGCAGCTCGATCCGCGCAACCGTCGTTTCGCCAGCCTCACCAATGCGGTGCTGCGCCGGCTGTCGCGCGAAAAGGCCTCGCATCTCACGGCGACCCGCGCCGTGCCCGTCATTCCCGAGTGGTTTTACGACCGCCTCGCCGACATCTATGGCCGCGAGCATGCCGGCCGCATCGCCGAAGCGATGTTGCAACCGTCGGCCATCGATCTCACCGTCAAGTCCGATGCCGAAGGCTGGGCTGCCAAACTCGGCGGCCGCGTGCTGCCGACCGGCTCCGTCCGGCTTCCCGCGGCCTCCGGCGCCATTCCCGCGCTGGAAGGCTTCGAGGACGGGCAATGGTGGGTGCAGGATGCGGCGGCGAGCCTGCCGGCAAAACTGTTCGGCGATCTCAAGGGCAAGCGCGTCGCCGATCTCTGCGCGGCCCCCGGCGGCAAGACGGCGCAGCTGTTGCTCGCCGGCGCTGAAGTGACGGCGCTCGACCAGTCCGGCAACCGCCTGAAACGCCTCATCGGCAATCTCGAGCGTCTGGGCCTTTCGGCGACGACGCAGGAGATCAACATGGCGGATTTCCGCACTGACGATCTCTTCGATGCCGTCCTGCTCGATGCCCCCTGCTCCTCCACCGGCACGATCCGCAAACATCCCGACGTGCTCTGGACGAAAGGTCCCGAGGATATCGAAAAGCTTGCGCGCCTGCAGGAGCGCCTGTTGCGTCATGCCCTGACGCTGGTCAAGCCGGGCGGCGAGCTCGTCTTCTCCAATTGCTCGCTTGATCCCGACGAGGGCGAGGACATGGTTTCGCGCGTGCTTGCCGACAACGCGGACTGGCGAATCATTCCGGCCGATCCTGCCGACTGGCCGGGTCTGGAGGACGCGGTTTCGCCACGCGGCGAGCTGCGCACGACCCCCGCCATGCTGCCGGCAACCGGCGATCATGCGGGCGGATTGGATGGATTTTACGCGGTAAGGCTTCGGAAAGCCGGTTGAGCGCAAAATCATCCCAAAATATTGCCGAGGTCATCAACAGTCCATCAGCGGGCGATGAATTGACGGCGCTCCTCTCCTCGGCCTACCTATAGGTCTGGAGGCGTTCGTTAACCATGCAGCTTTCCGACCGGCAGCGGCTATCCTATCTGTATATGCGTGAAGGCTGGCGGCGCTTCTCGCGAAGGCTTGCGCTCGGACGGATCAGCGCCATGCGGTTTTCCGGCGGTACGCCGGACCGTCTGATCGTCGCGCCGACCGATCTGCACCCGGCCGATTCCTTTGCCGGCGAAGAAATCACCGCCGGCCGTTTCCCGCTCGCCGGCCGCAGCCTCGAATGCGAGGACGAATCGCCCTTCGCGCTGGAACTGCCGTCGGAAGAATTCGCCGTTCGCCTGCATTGCTTCGGCTGGCTGCGCCATATGCGCCTTGTCGATCCGGAAAAGGCAGCGCTGACGACCCGCTTCATCGTCGACGACTGGCTGCAAAGCCATGGCCGTGTCATCGGCGGGCTCGCCTGGCGGCCGGATGTGACGGCGCAGCGCATCATCGCCTGGCTCTCCCATTCGCCCGTCGTGCTGAAGGATGCCGATTATCCTTTCTACCGCCGCTTCCTGAAGAGCCTCGCCTTCCAGGTGCGCTACCTGCGTCACGTCGCCGATACGACGCGTGACGGCGAGCCGCGGCTGCGCGTGCGCATCGCACTCGCCATGGCTTCCATCGCCATGCCCTCCTCGCCGTCCAAGATGCGCAAGGCTGCGCGTCATCTCGATGAGGAGCTGGACCGGCAGATCCTGCCGGACGGCGGCCATTGCTCGCGCAATCCGCGCGCGGCGCTCGATCTGCTGCTCGACCTGCTGCCGCTGCGCCAGACCTATGTCAATCTCGGCCACGACATGCCGACGCAGCTCATTCCCTGCATCGACCGCATCTATCCGGCCCTGCGCTTCTTCCGCCATCAGGGCGGCGAACTCGCGCTGTTCAACGGCGCGACCTATACGCTGGCCAATGAGCTGATGTCGGCGCTGCGCTACGACGAGACGGGCGGTGCGCCCTTCAAGGCCCTGCCCTCGATCAATTACGACCGAGTGGCGGTGAAGGACACCGTCGTGCTGATGGATACGGGCATGCCGAAATCCGTCGACCTCTCATCGACCGCGGCGGCCGGCACGCTCTCCATCGAGGTGTCCTCCGGAAAGAACCGCTTCATCGTCAATTCCGGTCGCCCACGCTTTGCCGGCGAGGCGATGCGGCAGATGTCGCGCATGACGGCCGCCCATTCGGTGGCCACGCTGAACGACACCTCCTCCTCACGCATTTCCAGCTCACGTTTCCTCGGGCCGATCATCATCGGCGGCGTCGGGAAGGTGAATGTCGCGCGCATCGAACGCGATTCCGGCGCCGATGGCGTGACGGCGAGCCATGACGGCTATCTCAAGCGTTTCGGTCTCCTCTATGAGCGCGATATCCTGGTTTCGCCGACGGGCGGCGAGATCCGTGGCCGCGAGCGTTTCTTCAAGCCGGCAACGCCGAATGCGCCTATCGAGAAGGGCACGGCTGTCGTGCGCTTCCACATCCACCCGACCATTCAGCTCTATCGCGCCTCGGCCAACGAGACGCGGCTGGTGGCGCCGGATGGTGAGGCCTGGGCGCTGACCTGCCTCGATGTGCCCGTCGAGGAGGAGGAAGACGTCTTCTTCGCCGATCCCTCCGGCGTGCGCCCGTCCCGGCAGCTGACGCTGACCATGCCGCTTGCCGAGATGCCGGAAGTTCAGTGGTCTCTCGCGCGGCAACGGTGAGTGTTCGGGGGTGAGAATTCAGCCTTTCAAGGTTTTCTCCCGCGCACGCCTGTGATAACGGGGCGCATGACCATCCGCCCCCTCCTCCCGGGGGCGCAGAACGGAGCGCCCCATGGCCGTTGTTTCCAAGAAAATCCCCGCCCCTGACCGCGTTGCCATCCGCACCGCGCTTCTGTCCGTGTCCGACAAGACCGGTGTCGTCGAGCTTGCCAAGGCACTCGCCGACAAGGGCGTTCGCCTGCTATCGACCGGTGGCACGCACAAGGCACTCAGCGATGCCGGCCTCGCCGTCACCGACGTTTCCGAAGTTACCGGCTTTCCGGAAATCATGGATGGCCGCGTAAAGACGCTGCACCCGTCTGTCCATGGCGGCCTCTTGGCGATCCGCGATGATGCCGAGCATGTCGAGGCGATGAAAGCGCACGGCATCGGCGCGATCGACCTCACCGTCATCAACCTCTATCCGTTCGAGGAAGTCCGCGCCAAGGGCGGCGATTATCCGACGACGGTCGAGAATATCGATATCGGCGGTCCGGCGATGATCCGCGCCTCGGCCAAGAACCACGCCTATGTGGCCATCGTCACCGACCCCTCGGATTATCCGGCGCTGCTGGAAGAACTGGCCGACGGTTCGACCTCCTATGCCTTCCGCCAGCGCCTTGCCGCAAAGGCCTATGCCCGTACGGCAGCCTATGACGCGGCCATTTCCAACTGGTTTGCCGAGGCGCTCGATATCGCCATGCCGCGTCACCGCGTGCTGGGCGGTGTTTTGAAGGAAGAGATGCGCTACGGCGAGAACCCGCACCAGAAGGCAGGCTTCTACGTCACCGGCGAAAATCGCCCCGGCGTGGCCACTGCGACCCTGCTGCAGGGCAAGCAGCTCTCCTATAACAACATCAACGACACGGACGCCGCCTTCGAGCTCGTCGCCGAGTTTCTGCCGGAAAACGGCCCGGCCTGCGCGATCATCAAGCACGCCAATCCCTGCGGTGTGGCCACCGGCAAGACGCTGAAGGATGCCTATGCACGGGCACTCGCCTGCGATCCGGTCTCGGCCTTCGGCGGCATCATCGCGCTGAATTCGACGCTGGATGGCGAGACGGCGGAAGAAATCGTCAAACTGTTCACCGAGGTCATCATCGCGCCCGATGCCGACGAGAAGGCCCGCGCCATCATCGCCTCCAAGCCGAACCTGCGCCTGCTGGTGACGGGCGCCCTGCCCGATCCGCGCGTGCCGGGCCTCTCCGCCAAGACCGTCTCCGGCGGTCTGCTCGTGCAGAGCCGCGACAATGGCATGGTCGAGAATCTCGAGCTCAAGGTCGTCACCAAGCGTGCGCCGACGGCGCAGGAGCTGATCGACATGAAGTTCGCCTTCAAGGTCGCCAAGCATGTGAAGTCGAATGCGGTCGTCTATGCCAAGGACGGCCAGACGGCCGGTATCGGCGCCGGCCAGATGAGCCGTGTCGATTCTGCCCGCATTGCCGGCCTGAAGGCCGAAGAGGCTGCCAAGGCCATGGGTCTGGTCGAGCCTTTGACGCGCGGCTCCGCCGTGGCCTCGGAAGCCTTCCTGCCCTTCGCCGACGGCCTGCTCTCGGCGATTGCCGCTGGCGCGACTGCCGTGATCCAGCCGGGTGGTTCGATGCGCGACGCGGAAGTCATTGCCGCGGCGGATGAAGCGGGCGTCGCCATGGTCTTTACCGGCATGCGTCACTTCCGCCACTGATCCTTAGCCGGAGTCTTCCCAGAAATCGAAACGCCCCGCTTGCGGGGCGTTTTGCGTTTCAGGCCTCGACTTTCGCGGCTGGATAGGGCGTGCGCAGCAGGAGCAGGAAGCCGACCACGAGGAAGACGATGAGCGCCATCATGCCCGCGCGGGCGGAGCCCGTTGCCGTGGTGATGAGGGCGACGGAGAGCGGCGCCAGGAAAGACGTGGCGCGGCCCGAGAGGGCATAGAGGCCGAAGTAGCGGCCGGCCTCGTCCGGGTGGATACTCTGGGCGAGATAGGAGCGTGCCGAGGCCTGCACAGGCCCGAAGGCGACGCCGATCAGCAGGCCGTAGAGGATATAGGCCTTTTCCGCCGCGGTGCCGAAGAGGCCGCCGGAATCATCTGCGGGAAGCGGGATCAGGCCGAACAGGGTGAAGCCGGGGCCGGTCGAGACGATACCGACCGTCGCAATGGTCAGGCAGACGAGGCTCATGACGACCACGGTCTTGGAGCCCAGCCGCGTATCGAGCCGGCTGGCATAGAGGCAGCCGCCGATGGCGACGACATTGAGGATGATGCCGTAGATGCCGAGTTCGAAGGTCTGCCAGGCGAACATGCCGGCGGCAAAGGTGCCGCCGAGCGCCAGGAGGCCGTTGACGCCGTCCTGATAGATCATGCGGGCGACGAGGAAGCGCAGGATGCCGGGCTTGTTCTTCAGGTCCTTCAGCGCCTCGGAGAGGTCGGCGAAACCGGCGCGCACGGCGGCGGCGATCGGCAGGGCCTTGCTCTGGTCCGGCGTGAAGAAGAACATCGGCAGGATGAACACGAAATACCACAGTGCCGAGATCGGCCCGGTGATGCGGGCATCCTCGCCGAGATGCGAATCGAGGCCGAAG
>CBFGOD010000186.1:0-8163 GCA_965650295.1 uncultured Shinella sp.
CAGGCAGCGTGACGGCCGATTGCCGCAGCACCCGCAATCCTGCCGGCCTGGCGCCTGCAAGCGCGCTGACGCTCGGCTGGTGCCTGATGGAGCGCAACCGCCCGCTGGAGGCCGCGCAGGCCTTCGAAGTGGCGTTGAACGGCGAGGGGCGCACAAAAAGCGATGCCGCCTATGGCCAGAGCCTTGCCTATCTGCGGGCAGGTCTGACCAGCGATGCGGCGGTCGCAGCGACGAAGGCCAAGCTCGATCAAAGCCGCGGCGCCGAGCTTCAGACCGCCATTCTCGCGGACCGCGCCGTCAGCAGTTTCCGGGCCAAGCGTTACCGCGAGACCATCGGTTATCTCGATCAGCGCAATCAGTTTCGCGCCGAGCCGACCGACCTGATGATCCTGCGTGCCTTCTCCTACAAGAATCTCGGCATGCGCGTCGATGCCGCCCGCCTGTTCGAGGCACTCGGCGAAACGGGGCGGCAGGACGCTATCCGCGCCCTTGCAGAAATGCGCGACGAAGACCGCCGGCCGAACTGATCGCGCTTCGGCCGTAATTTGCGCGGAGGATGCCGTATGAAAATCCGGCACCGTCTTCCAGTGGCGCTGTTGTCGCTCTGCATTGCCGCACCGCTTGCAGCCGCTGACCGTCTCTACGTCGTCTGCGACAACGGTCTTCGCTGTTTCAAGGCGCCGTGCCCGTCGTCGACCGTGCGCGATCTTGCCACGGACAAGACGTTCAAGAGCGTGTCTCCGGATCTGGATGCATTGGCCGAGGCCGACCGGGAGCGTATCCGCCGGATGGATGCACTCTATTTCGGCCGCCTCGCGTTGCGCGGACACGTTGAGCGCCGGGCTGAGCGAGATACGCTCGTCATCACCGGCATCGCGCGCGAAACGACGGCGCGCGAACGGCGCGGCTGCCCGGCCGGTTAATCGCGATCGGGTGCGCCGAGCGGAAAATAACTGCGGAACGGTCGTCCTTCATCCACGGCGCGGGCGAAGGACGGGCGGGCGAGCAGGCGCTTGCGATAGGCGTGCACATGGGTGAAGGCGGGATCGATGGCATGGGTCCAGTCCGCGTAAAACAGGAAGGGGCCGGCGCCGCAATCGGCGAGCGTAAACGTATCGCCCGAAGCCCAGATGCGGCCCTCCATATGCCGATCGAGCCAGGCATAGGCCCGTTCCAGCATCGCGCGCGCCTCCTTGTCACCATAAGGATCGCGGTCGGCTTCCGCGCGGATGGCGTTGAAGACGATCCTCTGCTGCGGCGTTGAAATGTAGTTGTCGAAGAAACGGTCGAGCATGCGCACCTCGATCGCCCTGTCCGGATCGGCCGGGATGAGCTTGACCGGTCCCGGGTAGTGCAGATCGAGATATTCGATCAGGATGGTTGCCTCCATCACCTGACGATCGCCATCGACCAGAATGGGAAACCGCTTGATCGGCCAGCGCCGCTCGAAATCGGCAAGGGTTTCCGGGGTGTTGTGATCGAGCAGCCGGTATTCGAACGCAGTGCCGTTCTCGTAGAGCGCGGTCAGAACCTTCTGGCAATAGCTGGAAAACGGATGGGCATAGAGAACGGGTTTCATAGCGACCTCCACGTTTGAGGCCCTTTTGTCGCAGAACTGATTGCAAAATGCAATCTGTTTTTCATCAGTTGGAAGACGCCAGGCAGCAGCGGTAACCCGGTTGCTCGCCGGCGGTCGGGTTTTCATGTCGGAAGCGATGGAGGAGACGAAAGCGTCGAGACGCGCTTCAGCCCGCCCGCCAGAGAATGACCTGCGGCACGTCGGCGCCGCGCGTCCGCGAGAGCTGCAATTGCGCGAAAGGGATCGCCAGGATCATGACGATCAGGGCGGTCACGAACAGGGTTCCCGGATTGAGCAGCTTCGATTTCAAATCTCACCTCACGCAGTGTCTCCAGCCTTATGCGAGCGAAACCTGACGTCACGCTGAACATTCCGTCAGCTTCGTTCAGCCTGTTGTCAGCTTGCCCCGTCAGGGACAGGCAGGCTGGCGCTTCCTATGCGGTGTGCCGGCATGATCACGGAAGGGAAAGACGATGCGCGAAGACACCGGAGCAACGAGCCGCAAGGGTCTGTGGAGACCCGAGCTCGGCAGCATCACGGTCGCCATTCTGACGGCACTCTATCTCCTGGCCATCACCAACCAGAGCTTCTGGTCGAAGGGCTGGCTTTATCTGGAGGGCCGCCCGACGACGTTCGCCTCGATCGCCATCGGTATCACCTGCCTCTATGTCGCGTTCTGCGTCGCCGTTTCGGTGAAATATCTGATGAAGCCGGTCTTCATCTTCCTGATCCTGTCTAGTGCCGCCGGCGCGTGGTTCATGGACCAGTTCGGCGTGGTCATCGACATTGAAATGATCCGCAATGCCGCGGAAACCAACAGTGCCGAAGCTGGCAACATGATCACTGCCGGCTTCGTGCTGCACATGTTTGCGTTTGGCGTGCTGCCCTGCCTGCTGCTGGTCTGGGTCAAGGTTCGCCATCGTCCCTTCCTCTGGAAGGTGCGCGGTAATCTCGCCGTCATCGTGCCGATGCTCGTGATCGCGCTCGTCGCCGGTCTTTCACACGCTCGCGTCTATGCGGCAGCCGTGCGCGCGCACCACGACTGGTTCGAGGCACTGAACCCCTTCGTTCCCATGGTAACGGCCATGCAGTTCGCCGTCGGCGAATCCGGCGATATCAATATCGTTGCGGCACCGCTCGGCAAGGATGCACGGGTCAGCGATGTGCCGCTCACCGCGCGCAAGCCACGCCTGATGATCGTTGTGGCAGGCGAAACGGCGCGCGCAGACAATTTTTCGCTTGGCGGCTACGAACGGGATACCAATCCGGAACTGGCGAAGAAGGACATCTTCTATTTCCCGCAGACGACGAGTTGCGGCACGGCGACGGCCGTTTCGCTGCCCTGCATGTTCTCCGTCTATACCCGTGCCGAATATTCGCATCGCAAGGGGCTCGCGACGCAGAGCTTGCTCGGCGTGCTCTCCAATGCCGGCGTCCACGTAGAATGGTGGGACAACAATACCGGCGACAAGGGAATTGCCAGGCTTCTGAAGGTGAATTCGCTGATCGACACCGGCAACCCGGCCTATTGCTCGGGTGGCGAATGCCAGGACCAGGTGCTGATCGATGCCCTGGACGGGTGGATCGGGTCGGTGAACAGGGATACCGTGCTGGTCCTGCACCAGATCGGCAGCCATGGTCCTGCCTACTACAAGCGCTATCCGGAGGCGTTTCGCCGCTTTGCGCCCGACTGCCGCAGCGCGGATTTCTCCGAATGCTCGCGCGAGGAGATCGTCAATGCGTATGACAACACGATCGCCTATACCGACCATATTCTCGCCAGCGTGATCGACCGGCTGGCCAGCCAGCAGGACCGGCTCGACGTCTCCATGCTCTACATGTCGGATCACGGTGAGTCGCTTGGCGAATTCGGCCTCTACCTGCATGGCGCGCCCTATATGATCGCGCCGCCGCAGCAGACCCATATTCCATTCGTGCTCTGGCTCGGCAAGGATGCCAAGGCAGCCTATTCGGCGGATTGCCTGAAGGACGAAACGCAGAAGCCGCAGTCGCACGACAACCTGTTTCACTCGGTGCTCGGCATGATGCGGGTGGAAACCAAGGTCCGCAACCCTGCATTCGACCTCATCTCAGCCTGCCGGCTCGGCGCGACGAGCTGACAAGACCGACGTTCCGGTGGATTTGACGCATGCTTGCGGGCGAAAGGCGTGATGCCTATTGTGGCTCCTGGTTCCGGGAGTCTGGCTTGAGAATTCTTTTGATCGAAGACGACGCCGTTCTGGGCGAGGCGGTGCGTGATTATGTTGCCGGCCTCGGCCATGCCGTCGATTGGATGCAGACGCTGGATGACGGCAGGATGGCAACGCGGGCGGTCGATTACGACCTTATCCTCCTCGATCTGCGCCTGCCGGATGGCCGCGGCTTGACGCTGCTGACGGAGCTGCGCCGTGCCGGTGCGGTAACGCCCGTCATCATCCTCACCGCGCATGACCAGATTTCCGACCGGATCGAAGGCCTGAACAGCGGGGCGGACGACTATCTCGTGAAGCCCTTCAATCTCGGCGAACTCGGCGCACGCATGCTCGCCGTGGCGCGCCGTTATGCCGGCTCCTCGCTGCCGGTGCTGGAGGCCGGCGCGCTCTCCATCCAGCTTGCCGACCGCCGGGTGCTGCGCGATGGCCAGCCGGTTGATCTCTCGAGCCGGGAATGGGCGGTTCTGGCGCGGCTTGCCAACCGGCCGGATGCCATCGTCTCCAAGAGTGAGATCGAGGAGGCGCTTTACGCCTTCGGCTCGGAGATCGAAAGCAACACCGTGGAAGTCTATGTCAGCCGGCTGCGCAAGAAGCTCGGCAAGGATTGCGTCGAGACGCTGCGCGGCATCGGTTACAGGCTGGGACGATGACGGAGGACGGCCAGAAGAACGCACGCGGATCAGCCCGTCCAAGGCGCACAAGCCTCGCCGGCCGGCTGATGTTGTGGATCACCGCCACCATCACGGGGCTGTGGCTTGTCGCTGTCGGGTTCGGTGCCCTCATCATGCAGGACGAGTTCGGCGAAATCTACGACAGCGCCCTGCAGGAAACGGCCGAGCGCCTGACGCCGCTGCTTCTTGGCGACATCAACTCCCGTGACGATCCCAACGAGGCGCAGCGTATCGAGGCATCGCGCCCGCAGGTCGAGGAAGAATATCTGTCCTATCAGGTGCGGGATCTCACCGGCCGCGTTCTCCTGCATTCGCATTCCGCGACGACCAAGCCCTTCGAGGCGCCTTTGAAGGAGGGGTTCTGGCAGGCGGAGGATGGGCGGGTCTACACCGCGGTCGCTGCCGAGGGCACGATCTTCGTGCAGGTCAAGGACACGGCGGAGGAGCGTGAGGAGGCGACGCGGGAGGGCTCGCTCGCGTTGCTGCTGCCGGTCTTGCTCATCGTGCCGATCACGATCGCCGCGGTCTGGTTCGCGGTGCGGCGGGTGCTCGCGCCGGTGGAGACGTTGCGCGCGTCAATCGGAGAGAAGGATGGCGGCAATCTCGCGGCCATCGAGGCGGCGCATCTGCCGCTTGAGCTTCAGCCGATCCTGCGTTCGGTCAATCTGCTTCTGGCGCGTCTGCGCGCCGTTATCGCCGCCGAGCGGGAGTTCACGTCCAACAGCGCGCACGAGCTGCGCACGCCTATTGCCGGTGCGCTCGCGCAGACGCAGCTTCTGCTTTCGGAGCTTGAGGACAGCCCGGCGCATGCCCGCGCCCACCAGATCGAGACATCGCTGCAGAAGCTTACGAAACTCACCGAGAAGCTGCTCCAGCTTGCCCGCGCCGAAGCGGGCATCGGCGTTGCGGAAACCACATTCGACATTGCCGACGTCGTCGGTGTCGTCGTGACCGATTTCCAGCGCGCATCCGACGATGCGGGCAGGATCGACTTTGTAAACGCGCTGACGACGCCCCGGCTCCACGAGGGCACGGCCGACGCCTTCGCCATCGTGTTGCGCAACCTCATTGAGAACGCGTTGCTGCATGGACAGGCCGATATGCCGGTGGAAATTCGGCTGACGGGCAAGGGCAATGTGCGCATCGCCAACGCCGCGCCCTTGCTTTCCGAGGAGGAACTGTCGGCGGTGCGCAAACGCTTTGCGCGCGGCAAGACGACCGCTGCCGGCTCCGGCCTTGGCGTTTCCATTGCGGATAGGCTTCTTCAGCAGATGCGGGCAAGCCTCGTGCTGACCTCGCCTGTCCCCGGGCGTGTTGACGGCTTCCAGGCCGAGATCGTGTTCCCCGCCGCCCGGTGAGGTTTTTCGGCCTGCCACCGCCCCATTTCTGAACAATCTCGTTTTCCAGCATTCCGGCACCGGAGGGTGCCGGAAAACCCCACAATTATTTTCATTTTCCATGTGAGAAACATGTGGCTTTTTGCCGCATTATGTGGTTTTCTGTGGATCTAATCAAAAAAGGTGGGTAATATGGGTCGCAAACCGGAAGATTATGCGCGGCTTCTTGCCAGCGCTCTTGATAAAATCCATGCAGCCGAGTGCGAGGGGGCTTCCGAGCCATTGTCGGAGCACTGCGTGAAGGTCATCAGTCAGACCATTGCCGCCGCGATGGACGACGCACGAAAAATCCATATAGAACAAGAGCTTGTGGCGATTCGTGAGCGCCGCGAGCGAATCCATCTTCATTCCTGATTGTCAGCATCCATGCCGGCCGACCGCCCGAAGGGGCGGTCATGCCTGCTTGCTGGTCAAGCGCGGAAACACGTCGTAGAACGGGCTTGCTGCCTTGCTGCGCCGCCGCGTCTGTCCCGCTTCCGCCCATTCTGGTCCGGATTGTTCGAACGGCCGCTTTCGGCGAGCCGGACAGCGCAGATCTGGATAGAAGCGGCGGAGGACTGACATGACCGATTGGGGCAGGACCGGAAACGGCAGGATCGCACTGGTGACGGGCGGCGGCACGGGCATAGGCCTTGCCATAACCCGCGGCCTTAGTGCCGAGGGTTATGTCGTGGTCATCACCGGCCGCCGTGCCGACGTGCTGGAGAAGGCGGCGGCTGACGTTTCGAGTGAAACGGGCAATCCTGTTCGGGCGATTGCCTGCGATGTCGGCAAGCCGGACGACGTGGCTGCGGCCTTCGATGCGGTGAAGCGGGAATTCGGGCGGCTCGACCTGCTCGTCAACAATGCCGGCTCCAATGTATCGCCGGCACTGCTGGAAGACATTCCCTTCGAGGAATGGTCGAGCATTCTCGCCGCCAATCTCACGGGTGCGTTCCTCTGCACCCAGCACGCCTTCCGGATCATGAAGGCGCAGGCGCCGCGCGGCGGGCGCATCATCAACAACGGCTCGATTTCCGCCACTGCGCCACGTCCGAATTCCGCGCCCTATACCGCGACGAAACACGCCATCACCGGCCTTACCAAATCGACGGCGCTCGACGGGCGCAAATACGATATCGCCTGCGGCCAGATCGATATCGGCAATGCCGCCACGGACATGACATCGAAGATGAATGCCGGCGTGTTGCAGGCCAACGGCGAGATCGCCAGCGAGCCGACCATGTCGGTCAAGCACATCGCTGATGCCGTGATCTACATGGCGAGCCTGCCGCTCGACGCCAATGTGCTGACCATGACGGTGATGGCGACCAACATGCCGTTCGTGGGGCGGGGGTAATACTTTGTCGGAACTTTAAAGGCACGCGCTACTTTTCGGGGAAACCGCGAACCTCTCTGCCGTCATCCTCGGCTCAAGGCCGAGGATGACGGCAGAGAGGAGGCGAGGGCCGCGATCACAAAGAAACAGACATTGCTGCCTCAGCGAATGCGCTCGCCGCCCTCGAGGGCAACTGCCGTTACCGCCGCCGGGGCTCGCCGCCCTCGGCATAGACCGTCTTCTGCTGGAACTTGAAGATATGGCCGCAGCGGCAGCGGATCATGTGCCTGTCGGGATATTTCGACGGGCGCTCGGTCAGGAAGCCGGTGGGGAGCGCATCGATCTTGAAATCCGGGTCCTTGCGCGTCGGCATGTCGTCTTCCGAGACCTCGGCATAGCCGGAATTGCCGCACATGGCGCATTCGAGTTTGCGCGAATAGCGGTCACGGGCGGCCATGGGCGATTCCTTCGTCAGATGCGGATTGCCCGTTAATAGGCATGGCTCCCGCGGGTTTCAATGGCTCATGCCGCAAGTAGCGCCTGAAGAACGGCGATGATGCGTCGATGCTGGTGGGCATGGCGAGTGCGCACGTTGACGGCGGCGTAAACGGCCTGTGAAATCGGCTCGGCGCCCGCCACGCGGCTGACGGCGCCGGTTCGAAGCAGCCGTTTCGCATCCGCCTGCGTTACGAAGGCCGAGCCGCCGAGTTTCTGCATCAAAGCGAGGATCGCCGTCGTCTCGCCGCTGGCGATCGGCGCGGTCGAGAGCGCGGGATGGGCCTGCCGGTGCAACCGGTCGAAGGCGGGGGAATAGACGGCCTGGATATAGTCTTCCGGCCGCACATCCTCGATCCGGCTTACCGTGTTGCTCACCATCTCGTAATGCACGTCGCCGATACGCTCGTAGTGCAGGTCGGGCAGGTAGTGCGGGGTGAAAAGGATGGCGAGGTCGAGGTCGCCGGCGCCCAGATCGCGGTTCATCTGG
>CBFGOD010000187.1:0-8123 GCA_965650295.1 uncultured Shinella sp.
TGGTTCGGATCCCCTTGGCCTTGGCCTCGAAGCCGGAAAAGCGCAGCAGTGGATTGAGCCAGATCAGCCGCCGGCAGGAGCGTTGCAGCCGGTCCATCTCCTTTTCCAGGAGATCGATGCCGTCGCGCTCCAGCCCGTCAGTGATGATGAGCACCACGGCACCCTGCCCCAGCACGCGGCGCGACCAGAGCCGGTTGAATTCCTTCAGCGTCTCGCCGATGCGCGTGCCGCCCGACCAGTCGCTGACCGTCTGGCTGCAAGCCTCCACCGCACTATCGGGATCGCGATTGCGCATGGGCCGCGTGACATTCGTCAGCCGCGTACCGAACAGGAAGGCATGCACCCGCCGCCGGCTTTCACCGAGCGCATGCAGGAAATGCAGGAAGATACGGGTGTACTGGCTCATCGAGCCGGAGATATCGGCGAGCACGACAAGCGGCGGATGCACCGTCCTGTGTTCCCGGTGGCGCGGCAGGATGAGCGCGCCGCCGGTGCGCATGGCATGACGCATCGTGGCGCGCGCATCGATCGCGACCGGCCGGGTCGAGGGACGGAAGCGACGCGTGCGCACCGCATCCATCGGCAGGACGAGACGGGAAATCGCCCGCTTGGCGGCGGCAAGCTCGGCGGCGGACATCTGGGCGAAATCGGTGCGGCGCAGCACCTCGCTGCCCGAGGCGGTCAGGCGCGAGTCGATCTCGATATCCGGCTCATCGCGCTGGCGCTTCTCGTTCTCACGCCCGCCGAACAGCGCGTCGGAAACGCGGGTCTCGCCCGCCTTGCGCTTTTCGCGCTCCTCGTGCCGCGTCACGACCGGCGACATCAGCGCGATCATCTTTCCCACGAGATCGCGCGAGCGCCAGAACAGGCGGAAGGCCTCGTCGAAGACGGCGTCGTCCTCATGGCGCTTGACGAGTGTGGCATGCAGCGCCGTGTAGAATTCCTCCCGCTCGCCGATGCCGATCGCCTGCACCGCCTCGATGGCATCCGTCACCGCGGCGGGACCAAGCCGCAGCCCGGCCTTACGCAGCACGCGGGCGAAGAACACGATGTTGTCGGCGAGCCGGCCGTCCGCGGTGGTATCCAGAACCTGGTTTTCCGCCCTTGCCGCCATCGCTCAGCCCGTCGCCGCCAGCCCGGCCTTGACGTCATCGAGCAGCTTGCGCCCTTCGGCACCATCGATGCGCGCGATGTCGTCCTGATATTTGAGCAGCGTGCCGAGTGTGTCGGACACGGTTTCGGGATCGAGCGCCACGCGGTCGAGTTCGGTGAGCGCCGTCGCCCAGTCGATGGTTTCGGCGACACCGGGATTCTTGAAGAGATCGAGCGCGCGCAGTTTCTGCACATAGGCGACGATCTGCCGGGACAGGGTTTCACCACAGCCCGGCACCTTGCGGCGGATGATCTCCAACTCCTGCGCGGCTTCAGGATAATCCACCCAATGGTAGAGGCAGCGCCGCTTCAACGCATCGTGCACCTCGCGGGTGCGGTTCGTCGTGATGATGACGATGGGCGGCTCGGCCGCACGGATCGTGCCGAGTTCCGGCACCGTCACCTGGAAATCCGAGAGCACTTCCAAGAGAAAGGCCTCGAAGGCCTCGTCGGTGCGGTCCAGCTCGTCGATAAGGAAGATCGGCGCCCGGCCATCCTGCGAAGACAGCGCCTGCAACACCGGGCGGCGGATGAGATAGCGTTCGGAGAAGATATCAGCCTCGATGCGGCCGCGATCCGTGGTGCCGGCGGCTTCCGCCAGGCGAATTTCCAGCATCTGCGCCGGATAGTTCCACTCATAGACGGCCGAGGAAATGTCGAGGCCTTCGTAGCATTGAAGACGGATCAGCGGCCGGTCGAGCGCTGCCGACAGCACCTTGGCGATCTCCGTCTTGCCGACGCCCGCCTCGCCTTCGAGGAAAAGCGGCCGCTTCATGCGCAGGGATAGAAACAGCACCGTCGCGAGAGAACGCCCGGCGAGATAATTGCCTAACGCCAGCATTTCGACGGTTTCGTCGATCGATTGCGGGATATGTCCAGGCTGATAGGGCACGCAACGCCTCCATTCCGGAGGAAGAGATTATAGCGTGTGGTAGCCCCGGTCCATATAGACAAGCGCCGGTTTGTGCTCGCCGAAAGTGACGCCCTTCACCTCCCCGATCAGCATCATATGGGTCGCCATGACCTTGAGCTCGATCAGCCGGCAATCGAAGGAGGCGAGCGTGCCCTTCAGCACCGGCGCGCCCGTCACCAGCTCCTCCCATTCGCCCATTGCGAAACGCTCCTCGGCGGACAGCGCCGGGTCGCGGCCGGAAAAGGCATTCGCGAGATGCATCTGGTCGGCGGCGAGCGTGTTGAGCGCGAAGCTGCCGCTTTTCGAGAAGATCGCGTTCTTGGGGTTGGAGGCGTTGACGCAGGCGAGCACCATGGCCGGATTGTCCGAGATGGAGCAGGCGGCCGTGATGGTCACGCCGCGTTTCTCCCCCTCGTGGGCCGTCGTCACGATCTGCACATGGCCGGCATAGCGGCTCATCGCATCGCGGTAGAGCGACGCATCCAGCATCAATCTGTCCAACACGGCGTTCTCCTTCACCATTCGTGATACATGGCGAAAGTGAAGAAAAATGTAACCCCCAAAGTCGAATTTTCCTGTCTTGTCAGAGACAAGCGGCAGATCGCATCCATATTTCCCTTTGACCTTCAAGGTCCCGCCCGTACAAAGGGCATCATCGCGACCGATGGATTGAGAATGAAGACCGTTTTTCTTGCGAGCCTTTTCGGCAGCGCCCTTCTCGCCGCCGCTCCGGCCCCGGCCGCCGGCCTCACCTTCGCGGTCGTCGCACCCGATACGGGGCCGCTCGCCATTCTCGGCCAGCAGGTGCGCGACGGCGCGCGCATCGCCGCCGAAGCAAACGGCGATACGATCGTGGAGATATCTGAGGGCTGCGACGAGAAGGATGGCGACGGTATAGCCAAGGCGATCCTCTCGGCCGATGCCGTCGCAGCGGTCGGCTTCCTGTGCACCGAGGGACTGTCCGCCTCGCTTCCCGCCCTTTCCGAAGCCAGGGTACCGGCCATCACGCTTTCCGTGCGCTCGGGTATCCTCATGGAGGATGCGCTGAAGAAGAAATGGCCGCTCTTCCGCCTCGCCCCCGGCCCCAAGGCGGAGGCCGACAAGGCGGTGGAGGTCATCACCCGCGACTGGAAATCCGAGCCCTTCGCACTGATCGACGACGGCACGATCCATGCCCGCGAACTCGTCGAGACCATTCGCCTGCGGCTGGAAGAGGTGGGCATGAAGGCGGCCTTCGTCGATACGTACCGCCCCGCACAGGAACAGCAGCTCACCCTGGTGCGCCGTCTCGCCAAGACAGGTGTCACCCATGTCTTCGTCGGCGGCGACCGGACGGATGTGGCGGTCATCGCGCGCGATGCGGCGGCGGAGAAGGCACCGCTCGCCTTGCTGGGCGGCGAGGCACTGGTCGGGGCGGACCCGACCGTGCCGATGACGGATGGCGTCGAGGCCATCGCGCTGCCGGATTATCAATCCCTGCCGGCGGGTGAAGCCGTGGCCAAGGCCATGCTGGCACGGGATATCGCCGCCGAAGGCTATGTGCTTCCCGCCCATGCCGCCGTGACCGCGCTTGCCGCTGCGGCATCCGAGGGCGGCGATCTCGCCGAAAAACTCGCAGCCGGACGGTTCGACACGGCCATCGGTCCCCTCGCCTTTGGCGCGGATCACGAATTGAGCGCCAACCCCTATCAGCTGCTCGTGTGGAAAGATGGGGCGTTTGTTCCTGCCGGCACGACGCCCGAAAGCGAATGACGATGCGGCCGGGCACGAAAAATCTCATCACCGATGTCGCCGGCCTCACGGTCGGCAATGCCACGGACCATGCCCTGAAATCCGGCGTGACCGTCGTATTCTGCGAGGAACCGGCGACTGCAGCTGTTCAGGTGCTCGGCGGTGCGCCCGGCACGCGGGAAACCGATCTCCTCGAGCCGCACAACACCGTGCAGACGGTGGACGCCCTCGTGCTATCAGGCGGCTCGGCCTTCGGGCTCGATGCGGCCACCGGCGTGCAGGCGGGACTGCGCGAGAGAGGACGCGGCTTTGCCGTCGGCCCGCATCGCGTGCCGATCGTCCCCGCTGCCATCCTGTTCGACCTGATGAACGGCGGCGACAAGGATTGGGGGCGCTACTCGCCCTATCGTGAACTCGGTTATGCCGCGCTCGAAAATGCCGGCACCGATTTCGAGACGGGCAGCGTCGGCGCCGGCACCGGGGCTTTGACCGCCACCTTCAAGGGCGGCCTCGGCTCGACCTCGACCTTGCTCGCAGAGGGTTTTACCGTCGGCGCGCTGGTCGCCGTCAATGCGCTCGGCTCCGCGACAGTCGGCGATAGCAGGCATTTCTGGGCGGCTCCCTTCGAAGAAAACGATGAATTCGGCGGCCTCGGCTTCCCCGCGCCCTTCCCGCCCGAAGCCCGCCTTCCACGCACAAAACTCTCTGCCCGCCCAAGCGGCACCGAAAACACCACCATCGCCGTCATCGCCATCGATGCCCTACTGACCAAGGCCGAAGCGAAACGCCTTGCCATCGCGGCCCATGACGGTTTTGCCCGCGCGCTCTGGCCGGCGCATACGCCGCTCGACGGCGATCTCGTCTTCGCGCTCGCCACCGGCAGGAGCGGCCGCACGCCGGCACCGGAGGATTTCATCGCGCTCTGCGCTGCCGCCGCCTCCACCATGGCGCGTGCCATTGCCCGCGGCGTGCACGATGCGACGCCGATGGACGGGGATGTGCTGCCAACTTGGGCGGCGCGGTGAATTCGCCCGTTGTTCCCCCCTGCCGGGGATGATATGGCGACGCCAAAATCCTTGCCCACGGAGCCTGACATGACCCTTCCCATGCGGATCGCCCCTTCCATTCTCGCCGCCGACTACGCCAAGCTCGGCCAGGAAGTGCGCGACGTCGTCGCCGCAGGCGCGGACTGGATCCATCTCGACATCATGGACGGCCATTTCGTGCCGAACATTTCCTTCGGCCCTGATGTCATCAAGTCGCTGCGTCCGCATACCGACGCCTTCTTCGACTGCCACCTGATGATCGCGCCCGCCGATCCCTATCTGGAAGCCTTCGCCAAGGCCGGTTGCGACGGCATCACCGTGCATGCCGAGGCCGGCCCGCATCTCGACCGCTCGCTGCAGGCGATCCGCGCGCTCGGCAAGCGCGCCGGCGTGGCGATCAACCCGGCAACCTCGGAAAGCGTGCTCGACTACCTGCTCGACAAGATCGACCTCATCCTGGTCATGACGGTCAATCCGGGCTTCGGCGGCCAGAAGTTCATTCCGGCCATGCAGGAAAAGCTGCGCCGCGTGAAGACGATGGTCGGCGAGCGGCCGATCGAGATCCAGGTCGACGGCGGCATCGCCGTGGATACGATTGCGCTTCCGGCCGCCTCCGGCGCCAATGTCTTCGTCGCCGGTTCGGCCATCTTCTCGGGCGGTCATGTTGACGCCTATCGCAAAACCATCGACACTCTGCGCGGCAATGCGGAGGGTGCGCGGGCGTGACGACAGTGCGGAAAGCGGCGGCTATCCTGCTCGGTTCCCTGCTGACGGCGGCCACCGCCTCGGCCGGCGATTTCGCGAGTTTCCAGCCGCTGGGCTTTTCGCCTGATGGAAAGGTCTTCGCCTTCGAGGAGTTCGGGGTACAGGACGGCTCGGGCTTTCCCTATTCCACCGTCTATTTCATCGATACGGAGAAGGACGCCTATCTCAAGGGCACGCCCGTCCGCGTGCGCATCGATGACGAGACGGCCAGTCTCGGCAAGGCGCGGGCGGAAAGCCGCGATAAGGCGAAGGCGCTGATTGCCGAACACAAGGTGCTCGACAATCCCGGCGTTCTCGCCGCCTTCAACCCGATGGGCGAAGTCGGCGCCGACCGCAATCGCATCGAATATTTGCCTTATGCCGTCGAGCCGACGCCGGGCGGCAGCTATGTGCTGGCGCTCGACGATATCCCGCTGCCGGTCTCGGAAAATTGCCAGGGCATCACGCCCGAAGGCGGCAAGGGCTTTCGCCTGAAGCTCGTCAAGCGCGATGGCGAAGTGGCAGATACGGTGCTGCACGAGGACACGCGTGTGCCCGACAGCCGCGCCTGCCCGATCTCCTACCAGATCTCGGGTGCCATGACCTTCCATCCGCTGGCCGCCGATCCGGTCCATGTGGCGCTGGTGCTCGTCCGCAGCTTCGGCTTCGAGGGTGCCGACGGCCGCTGGATCGCCGTCCCCTTCCGGCCCTGACATGGGCATACCGGCATCCGGGGCGGCAGGACGGGAGGCATCCTCCAGCAGCGCGACCGTGCCCGTCTTCCCCTCGCTTGCGCTCTGTCTCGGCGGCGCCGTCGCCTGGGGCCTGCTGATGGTGGCCTGCGCCTTTCTCTCCCTGCATATGGAAGGCCGCGACGCGAATTTTCATCTCGAAAAGCTGCTTCTCATCTATTTCGCGGGCGGGTTCTGCGCCTGGGTGATCGCCCTGCCGCTCGCCCGGCTTCTGACACGCAAGCGCGGCACCGAGACGCGCTTTGCCGCCTATTTCGCCCTGCTCAGCCTCGGCACGGTCGCCCTGACGGCCTTCTTCTTCGCCATGGACTATCGGCTGTTCTACGCGCGCTGGCATCAGCCGTTCGGCACCCGCGTCTGGGTCTATCAGTTCATCTTCACCTCGGCCGGCGCCACCTACCAGTTCCTCGTCATGGGCCTGCGTCTCTATCTGCCGGTCGGCCTGCCGATCCTGGCGGGCGCCAGCCTCTGGCTCGCCTTATCCATGCCCCGGCGCATCCATTGAGTTTGTCGGCGTTGAGCTTGCCGGCCATCTTTGCTAAAGCGGCGGCAATTCCCACCCTCCCAAGGAAAGTCTAGAACCGATGATCCCTCGCTATTCCCGACCGGACATGGTCGCCATCTGGTCGCCCGAAACGAAGTTCCGCATCTGGTTCGAAATCGAAGCCTATGCCTGCGATGCGCTGGCGGAACTCGGCGTCATCCCGAAATCGGCCGCCGAGACGATCTGGGAAAAGGGCGGCAAGGCGGAGTTCGACGTCGCCCGCATCGACGAGATCGAGGCCGTAACCAAGCATGACGTCCAATATCCGTCCGCGCGCATTCTTGTCGCTATGGTGGCCATGATCGGGGAGCGGATGCGCCGAGCGCCAGGCGGCGTCGAGGGGCCGGGCCCCGCTCATCCGCGCGCCGCGACGATCGGGTCGCGGGCGCGGGTCACCGGCGCGTGTTCCTGCTCCATCGGCGCGGTCGCATTATAGCGGACCAGCACGAGGTTGCCGGACCGGCCGGCATCCGGATCGAAGCGATATTCGGTGACCGAGCAATTGGCGACATCAGCCTGCCTGTCGATCGCGAGGATTCCCGCCTCGTCGAGATTCTCGATGATGTAGCGCAGGCACAGGACCACCACCTGATGCGCGAAGATCATCACGCGCCGCTCGGCATAGTGGAGCGATACGGTGTCCAGCAGCGACCGCAGCCGCAGGATCACATCGCACCAGCTTTCGCCGCCGGGCGGGCGATGGTAGAATTTGCCGAGGATCTTTCGGAAATCGGCCTGATCTGGAAAGGTCTTGGTGATGCCGACGCCGGTGAGGCCGTCGAGGATGCCGAACTCCTTCTCGCGCAGCCGCTCGTCGGTGCAGATCATCTCGCTGCTGTCGGCCCCGCCGGCATCGCGAAACAGCCGCGCCGTTTGCAGCGCACGGCGATAGGGCGAGCAGATCAAAATGTCGGGCCGCTCCTCTTCCGGATTTTGCGAGAACCAGTGGCCAAGCGCGGCGGACTGCTGCTCGCCGAGCGCGCTGAGCGGGACATCGACGTCACGCCCGCTGATGCCGATGCGCTCGATCCCCGCCAGATCCGCCGCATCGCGCGCGACGTTGCCCGCGCTCTGGCCGTGGCGGATGATCCACAGGCGATCGGGCCAGCTTTGCCGCATCAGCGCGTCCCAAATGTATCGCAGCGCGCCGGATCCCCGCTCTGCAGTCCGATCCGGAGCCAGCGCTGGCGTTCGGCCGCGCTGCCATGGGTGAAGCCTTCGGGCACGACATGGCCCTGGCT
>CBFGOD010000188.1:0-8123 GCA_965650295.1 uncultured Shinella sp.
CGGGCTTTTGAAGACGCTGGAAGAGCCGCCGGAGCATGTGAAGTTCATCTTCGCGACGACGGAAATCCGTAAAGTTCCGATCACCGTCCTGTCGCGCTGCCAACGTTTCGACCTGCGCCGCATCGGCGCGTCGGATCTCGTCGGCCTGTTCACCACGATTCTCGGCAAGGAAGGCGTTGAGTTCGAGCCGGATGCGCTGGCCATGGTCGCCCGTGCCGCCGAAGGCTCGGCGCGCGACGGTCTGTCGCTGCTCGACCAGGCGATCGCCCACGGTGCCGGCCGTGTCGAGGTCAATGCCGTGCGCTCCATGCTCGGCCTTGCCGATCGCGCCCGCATCGTCGATCTCTTCGAGCATATCGTGAAGGGCGATGCGGCCGCAGCCCTTGCAGAATTCGCCGCGCAGTACGAGGCGGGCGCCAGTCCCTCCGTCGTGCTGACGGACCTTGCCGATTTCACCCATCTTGTTACGCGCATGAAATATGTGCCGGATGCCGCCGGCGACCAGTCGCTGAGCGAGGTCGAGCGGGTGCGCGGCGTCGAATTCGCCAATTCCATCGCGGTCACGGCGCTGTCGCGCATGTGGCAGATGCTGCTCAAGGGTATCCCGGAAACCGAGGCCTCCAGCCGCCCGGCTGGGGCTGCCGAAATGGTCATCATCCGGCTTGCCCATGCGGCGAACCTTCCCTCGCCGGAAGACGCTGCGCGTCGGCTTGCCGAGCTCACCAGCGGTGAAGGCGGCGGTAATGGTTTTCGCGCGCCATCGGCGGGCGGCAATGGCGGCCAGCCATCGGCGCAGGCGTCTGTTTCCGCCGTTGCGCGCCAGCCGGATCAGCCGATGCGGGCCCAGGCCGGCGGCGGCACCGTGACCATGCTGCGCCCCGTGCCGCAGGCCGAGCCTGCCGCACAACCGGTCGGCCGGGTCGAGACCGCGCCCGCCGCGCAGCCGGCCGCCGCGCCAAAGGTTCCGGTCAACTCGATCTCGGACGTCGCCGATCTCTGCACCAAGAACCGCGATATCCGCCTTCGGGCGCTGGTGCGCGCCTTCGTGCGGCCAGTTAGCGTCGAGCCGGGCAAGCTGGAAATCAGCCTGACCGACGACGCGCCGAAATCGCTGGTCGCCGACCTCTCGAACCGGCTTCAGGAATGGACGGGTCAGCGCTGGCTGGTTATCCTGTCGCGGGAAGCCGGCGGACCGACCCTGTCGGAAGCCGAGACAATGGCACAGGAAGCCCGCGTAGCCGATGCGCGCCAGGATCCCGACGTCGCGGCCATCCTTCAGCGTTTCCCGGGCGCCAAGATCACCGACGTGCGCATCAAGGTGCAGGAAGCCGAAGACGAGGCCGAGACCGTTGAGGTCGCGGCCGCAGCGGAATCCGCCGAGGGCGACATCCTGCCCGGCGACGACATCGAACATTAATATCAAGAGATAAGAGGAGAGGCCGATGCGCGACATCATGGGCATGATGGGCAAGGTCAAGGAAATGCAGGCCAAGATGGAGAAGATGCAGGAGGAGATCGCCGCGCTTGAGGTGAACGGCTCTTCCGGCGGCGGCATGGTTTCCGTCACGCTCGACGGCAAGGGCAACCTCAAGGGCCTGAAGATCGATCCCTCGCTCTTCAAGGAAGACGACATCGAAATCCTCGAGGACCTGATCGTCGCGGCGCACAAGGATGCCAAGGACAAGGCGGAAGCCCAGACGGCTGAAAAGACCAAGGCGCTGACCGCCGGCCTGCCGATCCCGCCCGGCTTCAAACTGCCGTTCTGATCCTGTAGGGTGACGGCTCCCGAGGAGGACTTCCGATGAGCCTGATGACCCTGCTTGTCTTTGCCGGCGCGTTGATGATGGCGGCCGGTTCGCCCGGTCCGAGCATTGCCGCACTCGTCGCCCGCGTGCTGTCGCGCGGGCCGAAGGATGTGCTGCCTTTCCTCGCCGCTATGTGGATCGGCGAGGGCGTCTGGCTCACCTTCGCCGTGCTCGGCCTTGCCGCAATCGCCGAAACCTTCCACGCCGCCTTCGTCGTCATCAAATGGCTCGGCGTCGCCTATCTGCTCTATCTCGCCTGGAAAATGTGGTTCGCGCCGACTGAGACCGGTGAGGAGGCGCTGCCCGAGGCGCGCTCCGGCGCAAAACTGTTCTTCGCCGGGCTGACGGTGACGCTCGGCAATCCCAAGATCATGATGTTCTACGTGGCGCTGCTGCCCGCCATCATCGATCTCGGCGCCGTCACGCTGGTTGGCTGGGCCGAACTGGTCGTGACGATGTTCGTCGTGCTCGTGGCGATCGATCTTGCCTGGGTCTTCCTCGCCTCGCGCGCCCGCCTGTTCCTGAAGAGCCCGCGCGCCGTGCGCATCGCCAACCGGCTCAGTGCCGGCACCATGGCGGGTGCTGCGGCAGCGATTGCCGCGCGCTGATCAACCGGTCAGTGCCGCGCGCAGCTTGTCGGCGATGGGGGCGGCGAGATAGCGGATGCGGTCGTCCTCGGAAATGTTCTTGCCATAGGTGCGCAAGAGTTCCGGCATGGTGACGGGGTCGCCGTGAAAGGGCGTATAGGTTACTGCATCGCCCGCCTGCACGACGCCGTCGCGCAGGACCCGGCAGTAAAAACCCGGCCGGCCCGCCTGCATGAAGCGGCGCGCGAAACCGGGATCGCCCATCTTCGCCGTCAGCGTGTTGCAGGGAATGCGCGTCGAGGTCACCTCGAGAAGCACGCTCTCCGTCTCGAACCGGTCGCCGACGGAAACACTGCGGCTGTCGATGCCTTCGATCACGAGGTTCTCGCCAAGCGTGCCGGGCTCTATGTTGCGGCCAAGTTCTTTCGACCACCAGTCGAGATCCACCGAGCCGAGGCCGTAGACGGCCTGTTCCGGCCCGCCATGGTGCTTGCGATTGCAGATGGCATCGCCGAGCAGGCCTTCACGGTCGACGACGATGGCCGCATCGGTCGGCACCTTGAAAATGCCGGTCTTGTAGCCTTTGCCGGGGACAGGGCGGGCAACGCCGGTGCAGACGGCGAGGATTTTGATCAAGCGTCGATCTCCAAAGATTCCGTTTCCTCCTGATATGGGCTAGAAACCGCCAATGGCAAAACGAGTCACCGGCCCCGAAATCGAAAAACTCATCCAGCTCCTGGCAAAGGTGCCGGGCCTCGGGCCGCGCTCGGCGCGGCGCGCGGCGCTACACCTCGTCAAGAAGAAGGACCAGCTGCTCGGCCCGCTGGCCGACGCGATGGGCGAGGCACATCGCAAGGTGCGCATCTGCTCGTGCTGCGGCAATGTCGATACCAGTGATCCCTGCACGGTCTGCACGGATGTGCGCCGCGACCATGCGATGATCATCGTCGTCGAGGACGTCTCCGACCTCTGGGCGCTGGAGCGCGCCGGCGCGATGAACGCCGCCTATCACGTGCTCGGCGGCACGCTCTCGCCGCTCGATGGCGTCGGCCCCGACGATCTCAACATCCGTGGTCTTGTCGACCGGGTGGCGAAGGGTGGCGTGCGCGAGTTGATCATCGCCGTCAACGCCACCGTCGAGGGCCAGACGACGGCGCATTACATCACCGACCAGCTCTCCGGCCTCGACGTGAAGATCACACGGCTTGCCCACGGCGTGCCGGTGGGCGGGGAGCTTGATTATCTCGACGAAGGCACATTGACGGCCGCGCTGCGAGCGCGCACCGCGATCTGAAGGGGGATTGATGATGCTTGGCTGGCTTTCGCGGCTCACCCCCCTCTGCCCTGATAATCGCAATGACTCTTGTCGCTTTACCGGCTCACGCCGCCTCCAAGGCCGAGGTCGAAAAGATGTTCCGGACCTGGATCGATAGGGATCTCTGGCCGGCGGCGAAGAAGACCGGCGTAACAGAAAAGACCTTTCGCGCGGCGATGGAGGGCGTGACGCTCAACTGGGACCTGCCCGATCTCGTGCCGCCCGGTTCCAAGCCGAAGAAGGAGCAGGCGCAGAGCCAGGCGGAGTTCTCCTCGCCGGGCGCCTATTTCTCCGAAAAGCGCCTGCAAGGGCTGGCGGGAACGGGCCGCAGTCTCGCCAAGACGCATGCTTCGACGCTGCGCAGGATCGAGCAGACGTTCGGTGTTCCCGGTGAGATTGTCGTTGCCGTTTGGGGCCGGGAATCCGGCTTCGGCAGTGCGAAGATCCCCTATTCGGCTGTCGAGGTGCTGGCGACCAAGGCCTTCATGTCGACGCGCAAGGACCTTTTCCGCAAGGAACTGATCGCCGCGCTGCATATCGTCGATGGCGGTGACCGCACGGTGGCGCAGTTGAAGGGCTCGTGGGCCGGCGCGCTCGGCCAGCCGCAGTTCATGCCGACCAGCTACCTGCAATATGCCGTCGATTTCGATGGCGATGGCGTGCGCGACATCTGGGGCTCGGTGCCGGACAGCCTGGCGTCGATTGCCAACTATCTTGCCAAGAAGGGCTGGCAGGCCGGCCGAAGCTGGGGCTATGAGGTTTCCATTCCCGATGGCGTGTCCTGCGCGCAGGAGGGGCCTGACCTCGCCAAGCCGATCTCGGCCTGGGCGGCGACGGGCATCAAGCGCGTTTCCGGCAAGGGTTTTCCGGGCGGTGAGGCCAAGGCGTCCGGCATGATGCTGGTTCCGGCCGGCACGCATGGCCCGGAATTCATCGTCACGCCGAATTTCTACGTGCTCAAGGAATACAACAACTCCGACCTCTACGCGCTCTTCCTCGGCAATCTAGCCGACCGCATCGCCTATGGCGGCGGCGCGTTTCAGGGTCCGTGGGGTGATGTCGGCAAGATGCTGCGCTCGGATGTGCTGGCGATGCAGAAGGCGCTGGTCGCCAAGGGCTACGATGTCGGCAAGGTCGACGGCCTGCCGGGCTACAAGACCCGGCGCTCGCTGGGCGACTGGCAGGCCAAGAGCGGCCTTGCGCCGACCTGCTATCCAGATGCTTCGCTGAAGTCGAAGCTGCGGTAGAGCTCTCGTCCGGCCTGTTTGTTTTACGCAATCCCGGACGCAAAACCGCGATGCACTTTTGCTGGAATTGCTTCAGTGCATATCCACCTGCCGCTTGAAACGCTCGTATTCGTGCGGAACGATGGTCTGCCGCTCGATCATGCGGTGGACGCGCGGATCCTCCGCGCCGCTGTGTAGCTGGCGGAGCTTTTCGCCGTTGGCGGCGTCGGCATGGGTGCGGCGCTGGTTGTGGCGGACATATTCCACCCAGGTCGGCACGTGATAGGTCTCGGTCCAGATCGTCGGGTTTTCCAGATCGCGCATCAGTGCCCATTGTCCCGCACCATCGCGGATGCGGATGCGCCGCCGCTCGGTCATCGCTTCCAGGAATTCCGGGATATCACCCTCGGCGATCTGGTAGTCGATGAGGATGACGATCGGGCAGCTGCGCGGTTTCAGGTCGAGCGGCAGGTCCGGCTCGTTGAAGCGGTTGAGCGGATCGACATTCAGGCTCTGCAGTTCGGGCAGGGCAAATCGCAGGCCGAGGGCGGCGCCAGCGATCATCGCCACGGCCGAGGCGAGAAGGGCGGTTTGCGCGCCGTGCGTATCGGCGGTCGTGCCCCAGATCCAGCTGCCGGCGGCAATGCCGCCGAACGTCGTGGTCTGGTAGAGCGAGAGCGCGCGGGCGACGACCCAGCGCGGGGTGGAGAGCTGCACGGTCGTGTTGAACAGCGAGAGCGCCATGACCCAGGAGAAGCCCGCAATTAGCAGTACGGAGCCGGTGATCGCCGCCGAGGTGCTGGTCGCCGAAACCGCTGCGACGATGGCGAAGCCGGTGAAGGCCATGCGGGCGATGGCCTCGCTGGTGAATTTTTCGCGCAAACGGGCGTTCATGAATGCCCCGCCGATGGCGCCGAGGCCGAAACAGCCGAGCAGTACGCCATAGGTCAGCGGCCCGCCGGCCACGAGGTCGCGGGCGATCAGCGGCAGCAGTGAAAGAATGGAACTGGTCGCGAGACCAAAAGCGAAACCGCGCAACAGCACCTTGCCGATATTCGGCGACATCGAGACGTAGCGCAGGCCCGCCGAGATGGCGCGGCCGAAATCCTCGCGCGGCAAGGCCCGCGGCGAGACGTTCGGCTTCCAGCGGATCAGCGCATAGAGCAGCGCGAAATAGCTGAGCGCATTGGCGGCGAAGGCGGCCGCCGCACCCGCCGCGGCAACGATCGCGCCGCCGATCGCCGGGCCGACGGAGCGGGTGAGGTTGAAGCCCATGCTGTTGAGCGAGACGGCGGCGGGCAGGTCCTCACGCGGCACCATGTCGCCGACGGAGGCCTGCCAGGCGGGGTTGTTCAGCGCCACCCCGCAGCCGAGCAGGAAGGTGAAGGTCAAAAGCAGCCAGGGCGTGATGACGCCGTACCAGGTACAGAGCGTCAGTCCGACGGCGACGACCAGCATAAAACATTGCGCCGTCAGCATCAGCTTGCGCCGGTCGAAATTGTCGGCGAGTGCGCCGGCGGCGACGGAAAACAGCATGATCGGCAGCGAGGTCGAGGCCTGCACCAGCGCCACCATGTTGGCGGAGGGCGAGATCGAGGCCATCATCCAGGCAGCACCGACGGACTGGATAAGCCCGCCGAAATTGGAGATCAGGCTCGCCGCCCAGATCAGCCGAAAGGTCTCGTTTCGGAAGGGGGCGAGGGGGGATGTCCGGTCCGGCACGATGGGGCACTCATTTTCGACGCAGCGATCTCTTGCAATCTAGTCCAAACGAGGAATGCGGCAAGGCGATGATGCGCAAATCGCCGTTGTAAAGACCCCTCCCCACAAGGGGGGACTTGCCGCGCGGCAGTCTCGGCGGGCAATCTCTTGGGAAGAGCGCGCTTCTAGCCTTTCTCCCCCTTGTGGGGGAGATGCCGGCAGGCAGAGGGGGTCTCAATACCGACCTTGCATTTGTGACGAACCCGGTCTATATCACCCACAAATTCTTGATCGTCAGATGAAGAGTGGGCCCGCAAGGACCCGCTCTTTTTTGTTGCCGCGATCAGGTGCATGATAACGACCATCCCGGGAGGGCATGTCATGTCTGACACGACCCAGACAGAAAATGTGGCCATCGAGCCGCGCCTGATCGTCGAGACCGGCCTCGACCGCCGCGTTGCCGACATCATCGAGCCGACCATCGAGCAGATCGGCTATCAACTGGTGCGCGTGCGCCTGTCGGCGCAGAACGGTGCGACGCTGCAGATCATGTGCGAGCGTCCCGACGGCACCATGACCGTTGAAGACTGCGAAAAGGTCTCCATGGCCGTATCGCCGGTGCTCGACGTTGAGGATCCGATCGACAAGGCGTATCATCTCGAAGTGTCGTCGCCCGGCATCGACCGGCCGATGGTGCGCAAGTCGGACTTTTCGCGCTGGAGCGGTCATCTGCTGAAATGCGAGACCTCGATCCTCGTCGAAAGCCGCAAGCGTTTCCGCGGCAAGATCGTTGCCGCCGACGAAAACGGCTTCACGCTGGAGCGTGACCAGCCTGCGCCCGGCGAAGCGCCGACGGTCGTCATTCCCTTCACGGCGCTTGCCGAGGGCCGGCTGATCCTGACTGACGAGCTGATCCGTGACGCGCTGGCCGCCGACAAGAAGGCGAAGGCTGCGCAGGCCGCCAATCAGAACGACGAAGACGGCGACGACGAAGAATAAGTAAGTGCGTGCGTTTCGCCCGAGGTGGCGGAACGGAGAGGACGGAACCGGAGCGGCCTAGCCGCTCCCGATTGCCGGGGGCGAAAAACCCGGCTCGACCATGGAGACCTGAGACAATGGCAGTCAGTGCGAACCGGCTTGAGCTTCTGCAGATCGCGGATGCCGTGGCCCGTGAAAAGGTCATCGACCGCGAGATCGTGCTTGCCGCGATGGCCGACGCCATCCAGAAGGCAGCCCGCTCGCGTTACGGCACGGAATCCAACATCCGCGCCGACATCAATTCCAAGACCGGCGAAATCCGCCTCCAGCGTCTGCTCGAGGTCGTCGAGGTTGCCGAAGATTACGGCACCCAGATCCCGCTGGAACTGGCACGCGACCGCAACCCGGACGCCAAGCTCGGCGACTTCATCGCCGATCCGCTGCCGCCGATGGATTTCGGCCGCATCGCCGCCCAGTCGGCCAAGCAGGTCATCGTGCAGAAGGTGCGCGA
>CBFGOD010000189.1:0-8064 GCA_965650295.1 uncultured Shinella sp.
AGGATGGCTTTCGTGGAGGAGGGCCATCGAGGAGGAAGTCATGCTGAAGCAGAGCTTTTCTCTCGAGGACAAGTATACGGCGGAGGAGGGCAGGATCTTCCTTTCCGGCATCCAGGCGCTCGTGCGTCTGCCGATCGTTCAGATGCGGCGCGACCGTGCCGCAGGCCTGAACACCGCCGCATTCATCTCGGGTTATCGCGGATCGCCGCTCGGAAATTACGACCAGCAACTCGCCAAGGCGGGCAAGCATCTGGCGGCGCACGACATCGTGTTCCGGCCGGGTGTCAATGAGGACCTTGCAGCGAGCGCCGTCTGGGGTACGCAGCAGCTGCATCTGTCTCCGGGCGCGCGGTATGACGGCGTCGCCGGCTACTGGTACGGCAAGGGGCCGGGCGTCGACCGCTGCGGCGACGTGCTGAAACATGCCAATGCCGCCGGCACCTCGAAACATGGCGGCGTGCTCTGTTTTGCCGGTGACGACCATTCGGCCAAGTCGTCCTCCATCCCGCACCAGTCCGACCACGCCTTCATGTCGGCGGTCATTCCGGTGCTCTATCCGTCGTCCATCCACGAATTCGTCGAATACGGCCTGCTCGGCACGGCCATGTCGCGTTATTCCGGCTGCTGGGTCGGCATGAAGTTCATTTCCGATACGGTCGAGACGACCGCCTCGGTGGACCTTGCCGGCGAGCGCCGCCAGTTCGTCATTCCGCAGGATTTCGAGTTGCCGCCCGGCGGTCTCAACCTGCGCTGGCCCGATCCGCCGCTGCCGCAGGACGAGCGCCTCCAGACCTACAAGGGCTATGCGGCCATCGCCTTTGCCCGCGCCAACAAGGTGGACGAGGTCACGCATGACGTGCCGCGCGCCCGCTTCGGCATTATCGCCTCGGGCAAGGCCTATGAGGACGTGCTGCAGGCGCTGAAGGAGCTTTCACTCGGCCCGGCCGAGATGGCCGAGATCGGCATGCGCATCTACAAGGTCCGCATGCCCTGGCCGCTGGAGCCGGAGGGCGTGCGCGAATTCTCGCAGGGGCTGGAGGAGGTTCTCGTCGTCGAGGAGCGCCGCGAGATCATCGAAAACCAGATCAAGCAGCAGCTCTTCAACTGGCATCATGGCGAGCGGCCGCGCATCATCGGCAAGTTCGACCATGACGACCATGCGTTCCTGCCGCTGTCGCAAGCGCTGACGGTCGGCATGGTGGCGCGGGCGATTGCCGCGCGGCTCCTGCATTTCGAGTTCGACGCCGGCCTCAAGAAGCTGATCTCCGATGAACTCGTCTATCTTCTCGAGCGCGAAAAGATCCGCAAGAAACACGCCGCGCCGGTCGAGCGCGTGCCCTATTTCTGCTCCGGCTGTCCGCACAACACCTCGACCAAGGTGCCGGAAGGCAGCCGCGCCACGGCGGGCATCGGCTGCCATTACATGGTGCAATGGATGGACCGCGATACCACCACCTTCACCCATATGGGGGCCGAGGGCGTGCCGTGGTCGGGCATCGCGCCCTTTACGGACGAGAAGCACATCTTCGTCAATCTCGGCGACGGCACCTATTACCATTCCGGTATTCTGGCGATCCGCCAGTCGGCCGCCGCCGGCGTCAACATCACCTACAAGCTGCTCTACAACGATGCGGTGGCGATGACCGGCGGCCAGGCCGTCGATGGGCCGATCAGTCCCGAGGCGGTGACGCGCCAGATCTATGACGAAGGCGTAGCGCCGATCTATCTCGTCTCCGATCATCCCGAAGCCTATTCGCCCTCCATGCTCGCACCCGGCGTCATCGTGCGCCACCGCGACGAGATGGATCGGGTAATGCGCGATATCCGCGAGGCGCCCGGCTGTTCGGCCATCGTCTATGTGCAGACCTGTGCGGCCGAAAAGCGCCGCCGCCGCTCGCGCGGGCTGATGGAGGACCCGCCGGTCCGCCTGATGATCAATCCCGCCGTCTGCGAAGGCTGCGGCGACTGTTCCACCCAGTCGAATTGCGTCTCCGTCGAACCGCTCGACACGGAATTCGGCCGCAAACGCAAGATCAACCAGTCGACCTGCAACAAGGACTATTCCTGCCTCAAGGGGTTCTGCCCGTCCTTCGTGACGGTGGAGGGCGGCCGGCTGCGCAAGGCGGCACGCTCGAACCCGGATATGATCGGTATCCCGGACCCCGACATCGTGAAAATCGGCGACCGCTCTTACAACATCGCCATTGCCGGCATCGGCGGCACGGGCATCCTGACGATCAGCGCCATCCTCGGCATGGCCGCCCATCTCGACGGCAAGTCGCCGATGATTTTGGACATGGCAGGTCTTGCCCAGAAGGGCGGCGCCGTCATGAGCCATCTGCGCATCGGCCTGCATGATCAGGACGTCTCCTCGCCGCGCATCATCACAGGCGGCGCGGATCTCCTGATCGCCGCCGACGACGTGGTCGCCTCCTCGAAGGATGCGGTGACGCTCTGCGACCACCACCGCACGACGGGTGTGATCAACACGCGGCTGACCCCGGTTGCCGATTTCGTGCGCAAGCGCGATTTCGACTTCCGACGCCGCGATGTGGAAAGCACGGTGCGTGCGGCGCTGCGTGAGACCTCCACTCTGCTCGACTTCACGACGGTCGCCGAAAAGGTCGCCGGCAATGCCATGGCGACGAATATCCTGATGACCGGCTATGCCTGGCAGAAGGGGCTGATCCCGCTCACCCGCCAGTCGATCGAACAGGCGATCGCGCTGAACGGCGTGGCCGTCGATGCCACGCTCTCCGCCTTCGGCTGGGGCCGCCTCATCGCCGCCGATCCCGCCCGCGCCGAGCGCCTGCTGCATCCCGGCAAGCCGGTCGCGACGCTGGAGACGATGCCGACGGCGGATCTGATCGCGCATCGCGAAAAGCACCTGACGGCCTATCAGAACGAGGCGCTGGCCGGCCGCTACAGGGCGCTGGTGGAGCGGGTGCGGGATGCGGAAAAGGCGCTCGGCCCGGATGACCGGCTGGTCCGCACGGTGGCCCATGTCTATGCCCAGCTCCTTGCCTACAAGGACGAATACGAGGTCGCCCGGCTCTTCACCGATCCGGCTTTCAAGGCCGGTCTCGCCGAGCAGTTCGACGGCAATTACAAGATCGCCTTCAACCTTGCACCGCCCTTCCTGAAGGGCGAGGATGCCAATGGCCGTCCGAAAAAACGCCGCTTCGGCCGCTGGATGCTGCCGGCCTTCGGTGTGCTGGCGAGCCTCAAGGGCCTGCGCGGCACGGCTTTCGATCCGTTCGGTCGCACCGCCGAGCGCCGCATGGAGCGCCAGCTCATCGCCGACTATGAGGCGCTGGTCGCGCATGTGCTGCAAGGTCTTCGCCGCGATAATCTCGACGCTGCCGTTGCGCTTCTTTCGCTTTACGGTGAAATCAGGGGCTATGGTCCCGTCAAGGAGGAGGCGGCAAAGCGCGTGAAGGCGCGCGAGGCGGAAAAGCGTGCGGCTTTCGACATGGCAAAAGAACAGGAAAAGGCAATCGCCTGACGATTGTAAGGGGAGGGTGGACATGTACGACGCCGGCATGAGCTTCGGGCTTGGAGAGGATATCGAGGCGTTGCGCGAAAGCGTGCGGCGTTTCGCGACGGACCGCATCGCGCCGCAGGCCGCCGAAATCGACCGGAGCAACAACTTCCCCATGCCGCTCTGGCGCGAAATGGGCGATCTCGGCCTGCTCGGTATCACGGCCCCCGAAGGGCTGGGCGGCTCCGGCATGGGCTATCTCGCCCATTGCGTGGCGATGGAGGAGATCAGCCGTGCCTCGGCCTCGGTGGGCCTCAGCTACGGCGCCCATTCCAATCTCTGCGTCAACCAGCTCGTGCGCAACGCCTCGCCCGCCCAGCGCGAAAAATACCTGCCGAAGCTCATATCCGGCGAACATGTCGGCGCACTCGCCATGTCCGAGCCGGGGGCGGGGTCCGACGTGGTCTCGATGAAGCTGCGGGCCGACAAGCGCGGCGACCGCTATGTGCTGAACGGCAACAAGATGTGGATCACCAACGGGCCGGATGCGGATGTGCTGGTGGTCTATGCCAAGACCGACCCGGATGCCGGTTCGCGCGGCATCACCGCCTTCCTCATCGAAAAGGGTTTTTCCGGTTTTTCGACCGCCCAGAAACTCGACAAGCTCGGCATGCGCGGCTCCAATACCGGCGAGCTGGTCTTTGCCGATTGCGAAGTGCCGGAGGAGAACGTGATGGGCACGATCGGGCGCGGCGTCAACGTGCTGATGTCCGGCCTCGATTACGAGCGCGTCGTGCTGTCGGGCGGCCCGCTCGGCATCATGGCCGCCTGCCTCGATGTGGTCGTGCCCTATATCCATGAGCGCAAGCAGTTCGACCGGCCGATCGGCGAGTTCCAGCTGATGCAGGGCAAGGTGGCGGACATGTATGTCGCGCTGAATGCCTGCCGCGCTTACGTCTATGCCGTCGCCGCCGCCTGTGACCGGGGCGAGACGACCCGCAAGGATGCCGCCGGCTGCATTCTCTATTCCGCCGAGATGGCGACGAAGCTGGCGCTCGAGGCCATCCAGTCGCTCGGCGGCAACGGCTATATCAACGACTACCCGACCGGCCGCCTGCTGCGCGATGCCAAACTCTACGAGATCGGTGCCGGCACCTCGGAAATCCGCCGCATGCTCATCGGCCGCGAAATCTTCCAGGAGACGCTGTGATGCCGGTCATCCCCTCGGCCGTGAACACCCGCAGCGAAGTCTTCGAGACCAATCGAAAGGCGATGCTCGACGCGTTGAAGCTGGTGGAGGATGCAGCCGGCCTCGCCATGGACGGCGGCGGGGCGAAGGCGCGGGAACGCCACGTTGCCCGCGGCAAGCTGCTGCCGCGCGACCGTGTCGCGCAATTGCTCGATCCCGGCTCGCCCTTCCTCGAAATCGGTCTCACCGCCGGTCATGGCCTCTATGACGGCGCCTCGCCCTCCGGCGGCATGATCGCCGGCATCGGTCGCGTTTCCGGCCGCGAATGCATGGTGGTCTGCAACGATGCGACGGTGAAGGGCGGGACCTATTATCCGATCACCGTGAAGAAGCATCTGCGCGCGCAGGAGATCGCGGCGGAGAACCGGCTGCCCTGCCTCTATCTCGTCGATTCCGGCGGCGCCAATCTGCCGAACCAGGACGAGGTCTTTCCCGACCGCGATCACTTCGGCCGCATCTTCTACAACCAGGCGCAGATGTCCGCATCAGGCATTCCGCAGATCGCCGTGGTCATGGGCAGCTGCACGGCGGGCGGCGCCTATGTGCCGGCCATGAGCGACGAGACCGTCATCGTCGAGAACCAGGGCACGATCTTCCTCGCCGGACCGCCGCTGGTGAAGGCCGCGACGGGCGAGGTCGTCACGGCCGAGGACCTGGGTGGCGGCGACGTGCACACCCGCCTTTCCGGCGTTGCCGATCATCTCGCCCGCGACGACCGTCATGCATTGGCCATCGCCCGGCAGATCGCCGCCAACCTCAATATGCGTAAGCTGGAGATTACGAAATCGGGTTCAGGCGATGCGCCGCTCTATGACCCGGAGGAGCTGCTCGGCATCGTGCCGGCCGATACGCGCACGCCCTATGACGTGCGCGAGGTCATTGCCCGTGTGGTCGATGGCTCGCGTTTCGACGAGTTCAAGGCCCGCTTCGGCACGACGCTGGTCTGCGGCTTTTCTTCCCTGCATGGCCTGCCCGTCGGCATCATCGCCAACAATGGCGTGCTGTTCTCCGAGGCGGCGCTGAAGGGCGCGCATTTCATCGAGCTTTGCGCCCAGCGCGGCATTCCGCTCGTCTTCCTGCAGAACATCACCGGCTTCATGGTCGGCCGCAAATACGAGGCGGAGGGCATCGCCAAGAATGGCGCGAAGCTCGTGACTGCGGTTGCAACGGCGAATGTGCCGAAGCTTACGGTGCTGATCGGCGGCTCCTATGGTGCGGGCAACTACGGCATGTGCGGGCGGGCCTATTCGCCGCGTTTCCTCTGGACCTGGCCGAACAGCCGCATCGCCGTGATGGGCGGCGAGCAGGCGGCCGGGGTGCTGGCGACCGTCAGGCGCGAGGGCATCGAGCGCACGGGCGGCAGCTGGAGCGGCGAGGAAGAGGCCGCCTTCAAGCAGCCGACCATCGACATGTTCGCCCGCCAGAGCCACCCGCTCTATGCTTCGGCAAGGCTCTGGGACGACGGCATCGTCGATCCGCGCAAGACGCGCGATGTGCTGGCGCTGTCGCTTTCGGCGGCGCTCAATGCGCCCATCGAGCCCACCCGTTTCGGCATCTTCAGGATGTAGAGGAGGCAAGTCATGAACCGCGAAACCATCAATGCCAGGAACGCACCCGCCCCGCGCGGCGGTTATTCGCAGGCCGTAAAGCTCACGGATTTCAAGACGCTGCTGTTCATCAGCGGTCAGATCCCCGTATCCGACGACGACAAGGTGCCGGAGAGTTTCGAGGACCAGGCGCGGCTCGTCTGGCGTAACATCGATGCGCAACTGAAGGCGGCCGGCATGTCGAAGGCCGATCTCGTCAAGGTCACGACCTTCCTCGCCGACCGGCATCACACCATGGCCAATCGCGAGATTCGCAGCGAGTATCTGGGTGCCGTCGCGCCAGCCATGAGCGTCGTCATCGCCTCGATCTTCGATGAAAAATGGCTGCTCGAAGTCGAGGCCATCGCAGCGCAATGAGAAGCGGAGCCGGGATGTTCAGGAAAATCCTCATCGCTAACAGAGGCGAAATCGCCTGCCGCGTCATCCGCACCGCAAGGCGCATGGGCGTTGCGACGGTCGCCGTCTATTCCGATGCCGACCGCGACGCGCTGCATGTCGAGATGGCCGACGAGGCGATCCATATCGGGCCGGCGGAGGCGGCGAAAAGCTACCTGAACGTTGCGGCGATCATCGAGGCGGCCAAGGCGAGCGGCGCGCAGGCGGTGCATCCGGGCTACGGCTTTCTCTCGGAAAACCCCGATTTCGTCGAGGCGGTGGAGACGGCCGGCCTCGTCTTCATCGGCCCCTCGGCCAATGCCATCCGCGCCATGGGCCTGAAGGACGCCGCCAAGGCGCTGATGGAAAAGGCGGGCGTGCCCGTCGTGCCAGGCTATCACGGCGAAAAACAGGATGCCGCCTTCCTGGCCGGTGAGGCCGCCGCCATCGGCTATCCCGTGCTGATCAAGGCGCGCGCCGGCGGCGGCGGCAAGGGCATGCGGCGGGTGGACGATCCGGCGGACTTTGCCGCGGCCCTGGAAAGCGCCCGCCGCGAGGGCGAGAGTGCTTTCGGCGACGGCCGCGTGCTCGTCGAAAAATACATGGCCAAGCCCCGCCATATCGAGGTGCAGGTCTTCGGCGATGGGCATGGCAATGTCGTGCATCTCTTCGAGCGCGACTGCTCGCTGCAACGCCGCCACCAGAAGGTCATCGAGGAAGCGCCGGCGCCCGGCATGACGGCGGAGATGCGCACGGCCATGGGGCAGGCCGCGGTGCGCGCGGCGGCGGCGATCGGCTATAGCGGCGCGGGCACGGTGGAGTTCATCGCCGATGTCTCCGAGGGGCTCCGGCAGGACCGGTTCTATTTCATGGAGATGAACACGCGGCTCCAGGTCGAGCATCCGGTGACGGAGGCCATCACGGGCCTCGATCTCGTCGAATGGCAGCTGCGCGTCGCGGCCGGCGAGCCCTTGCCGAAGCGGCAGGAGGAGCTGGCTATCGACGGCTGGTCCTTCGAGGCGCGGCTCTATGCGGAAAACCCGGCGCGCGACTTTCTGCCCGCGACCGGCCACCTGACGGTTTTCGATGTGCCTGATGGTGCCCGCATCGATTCCGGCGTGCGGGCCGGCGATCGGATCACGCCCTTCTACGATCCGATGATCGCCAAGGTCATTACGCATGGCCGCAGCCGCACGGAGGCGCTTTCCAGGCTGGAGACGGCGCTGGAGCAATGCCGCGTCGGCGGGCTGACGACCAATGCCGGTTTTCTCGTGCGCCTCTGCCGCCATCCGGCTTTTGCAGCCGGCGATGTCGATACCGGCCTGATCGGCCGCGCCGGCGAGACCCTGCTG
>CBFGOD010000190.1:0-8045 GCA_965650295.1 uncultured Shinella sp.
GACGATCATGCCGTTCTGGCCGCCGGTTTCGGCGATCAGCGGGATCGGCTTGCCATTGGTGGAAAGACGCTCGGCCAGCTGCGCCTGGATGAGGCGGGCGACTTCCGTCGAGCCGGTGAACATGACGCCGGCCGTCTTGTCGGCGCCGACGAGTGCTGCACCAAGTCTGCCTGCGCCGGGCGTGAATTGCAGGGCACCGGCGGGAACGCCGGCCTCGTGCAGGATTTTCACGCTTTCATAGGCGACGATCGGCGTCTCTTCGGCCGGCTTTGCAATGACCGGATTGCCGGCGACGAGCGCCGCAGCGACCTGGCCGGTGAAGATGGCGAGCGGGAAGTTCCACGGGCTGATGCAGACGATGGGACCGAGCGGCAGGTGCGACGGACCGAGCGTGCGGCGGGCCTGTTCGGCATAGTAGCGCAGGAAGTCGATGGCTTCGCGCACTTCGCCGATGGCGTTGGCGGCAGACTTGCCGGCTTCGCGCATGATGACGCCCATCAGCGGCTCGATGCGGGCCTGCATGATATCAGCGGCGCGGTCGAGGCAGGCGGCGCGGTCGGCGGGCGAGACGGCGGACCAGCCTGCGACGCTGTCGGCGGCCATGGCGACGATGCGGGCGGCATCCTCGGCCTTGGCTTCGGTGACGCGGCCGACGACATCGCGGTGATCGGCGGGGTTCAGCACGTCCTGCGTTTCGCCGGCGGCGCTGCCGTCTGCGAGAAGCGGGGCGGCGTGCCACTGTTTTGCGGCGGTGCCGGCGAGTTCCACCGAGAGGCCGACGAGGGTCTCTTCATTCGAGAGGTCGAGGCCGGCGGAGTTCTTGCGCGAGGCGCCGAACAGGCCGTCGGGCAGGGCAATCTGATCGTGCTGCGCGCCGACGACGGGCATGGCGGCGACGATCTCGACCGGATCGGCAATCAGCGATTCCACGGATACCTTGGGGTCGGAAATGCGGTTGACGAAGGAGGAGTTCGCGCCGTTTTCGAGCAGGCGGCGCACGAGATAGGCGAGCAGCGTCTCATGGGTGCCGACGGGCGCATAGATGCGGCAGGGACGGTCGAGCTTGTCCTTGCCGACCACCTCGTCATAGAGCGGCTCTCCCATGCCGTGCAGGCACTGGAACTCGTATTTGCCGACGGCGAAATCCGGACCGGCGAGCTGGTAGATGGTGGCGAGGCTCTGGGCGTTGTGGGTGGCGAATTGCGGGAAGATCGCATCCGGCGCGGCCAGAAGTTTTCGCGCGCAGGCGACATAGGCGACGTCGGTATAGATCTTGCGCGTATAGACCGGAAAGCCTTCGAGGCCATCGAGCTGGGCGCGCTTTATCTCGGCATCCCAATAGGCGCCCTTGACGAGGCGCACCATGACGCGGCGGCCGGAGCGGCGGGCGAGATCGATGATGAAATCGAGCACGAAGGGGCAGCGCTTGCCATAGGCCTGCACGACGAAGCCGAGGCCGTTCCAGCCCTTCAGCGCCTCGTCGAAGCACAGGCTTTCGAGCAGGTCGAGCGACAGTTCCAGACGGTCGGCTTCCTCGGCGTCGATGTTGAGGCCGATATCGTAGCTCTTGGCCAGCGCCGCAAGCTTGATGACCTTCGGCAGCAGTTCGCCCATCACGCGGGCGGTCTGCGTGCGGCTGTAGCGGGGGTGGAGGGCCGAGAGCTTGATGGAGATGCCGGGGCCTTCATAGATGCCGCGCCCGCCCGACGCCTTGCCGATCGCGTGGATGGCGTTCTCGTAGTCGCGGTAGTAGCGCTCGGCGTCGGCCGAGGTCGTGGCGGCCTCGCCCAGCATATCGTAGGAATAGCGGAAACCACGCGCTTCCAGCGGCTTGGAGCGCTTTAGCGCTTCCTCGATGGTCTCGCCGGTGACGAACTGTTCACCCATCATGCGCATCGCCATGTCGACGCCGCGGCGGATGACCGGCTCGCCGGCGCGCGCGATGAGGCGCGTCAGCGCAGCGGACAGGCCGCGGTCGTTGACGGTGGAGGTCAGCTTGCCGGTAACGACGAGGCCCCAGGTCGCGGCGTTGACGAACAGCGACTTGCCGCCACCGATATGGGAGGTCCAGTCACCCTCGGCGATCTTGTCGCGGATCAGCGCGTCGCGCGTGTCGGTGTCCGGGATGCGCAGCAGCGCCTCGGCCAGGCACATCAGCGCCACGCCTTCCTGGCTCGACAGCGAATATTCCTGCACCAGTCCTTCGACGCCCGTGCCCTTGTGCTTGGCGCGCAGCGCCTCGATCAGCGTGCGGGCGGTGCTGCGGATGTCGTAGCGCTCGCGCTCGGAAACGCGGGCGGCGGCGACCAGCGGCGGCAGGCACTCGGTCTCGGGGCGGCGATAGGCGGCCGTGATGGCCTGGCGCAGCGCGCTCTGCGGACGGATCGGCGGGGCGAAATCGGAAAAGGGGTTCTGCATGGAAGGACCTATGAGAGGCGTTCGGTGTCTGAAGAGATCAGCGGATGAAGGCAGGGGCAGGCTCGTCCAGAAACGGGGCGTCGTCGAACTCTGATGCGCCGTGGAGCATCACACGCTCGCGGGCGCTTTCGGACCGCTCCGCCCTGATGCTGCAAGCCGCCACGACGGCCCGGATGGCGAGCGGCTTGTAGTGGCGGATGAGGTCCGCCGGCATGCTAGCATCGAAGTTCCTGTCTTGCATCCCATCTCCCCCTGTCTTTGGCCGGGATTGCCGCCTTGGCCGACATACGCTTTGGTGGCCGGTTGGGTGGATTCATTCCTGGAAACTGGGCGCAATAGATATCACGCGGCGCTGAAACATATGGACTTCATATTTCGTTGATTTAGGCTATATGGTTCTATTTTTCGTTGAATGGAGGTCTAATTGACTGATAATTTGCAGGTTGATGGGTCGTTGGACGCCTTCGACCGAAAAATCCTCGAAGAACTCGGGCAGAACGGCCGCATCTCGGTGGCGGAGCTTGCCGAGAAGGTCGGCCTTTCCAAGACGCCGTGCCAGAACCGCTTCAAGCGCTTGCTCGCGGAAGGCTTCATCCAGGGCTTCAAGGCGATCCTCAATCCGTCCAAGATGAACCTCGATCACATCGCTTTCGCCGAGGTGAAGCTGACCAACACGCACGAGGAGGCGCTGACTTCCTTCAACAACGCGGTGAAGAAGATCAGGGAAGTGGAGGAGTGCCACATGATCGCGGGCCGCTTCGACTATCTCCTGAAGATCCGCACGCGCGACATCAAGAAATACCGGCTGGTGCTGGGCGAGCGGATTTCGAACCTGCCCTATGTCGCCAACACCTCCACGAATGTGGTGATGGAGACGGTGAAGGAACGAGGCTAGAGCAATTCCGGTTTACCGGAATTGCTCTAGCCTTACATTTTTGCCGCATTGTCCGACGCCGAAGCGATGCCGCTTCGGCTGGAAATGCTCTAGCCGAAGATTTCGCGGGCTTCGGCTTTTGCGGCGAGCAGGCTTTCGAGGATCGTCTTTTCGGAGAAGACGTGGCGGCGCAGACTTTCCTGGAAGCCGCCCAGCATGCGCGCGACGGTATCGGGCGAAAGCCCGCAGCGGCCGTCGGCGACGGCCTTGAGCGTGAGTGACAATTCCTCCGCTGCCAGCCGGTCGCAGCGGTGCTCGGCCTTCAGGCGCTCGATGGTCATGGCGGCGAAGCAAGAGCCGGCGTGGCGGTCGAAATCCGGGAAAAGCAGCCGTTCCTCCAGATCGTGTACGGATTTCAGGAGCGGCGGGATGGCGTCGGCAAGGTCCCGCAGCTCGGCGGCGCCGGCGGGGTCGCCGGCGGCTTCTTCGAGGCGCAGGCAGAGGTCGAGCAGATTGCCGTGTAGGGCTTCCAGCCGGCCTATATCGGCGGCGGCAAGGGTTTGTCCGCTCATGCTCGCCTCCTACTGGCCGAAGAACAGCACGGCGGCGATGACCACGGAGGCGCCGACGGCCGAGATTGTGCCGGCGCCCTGGAGCACGCCCATGCGGTAGAGCATCAGGGCGAAGCCGATGATGACGGGGGTCGCGACGAGAATGCCGATCTGCGCGTCGGTCATGAGATGATCCTTTCCTTTGTCGTCATCCTGCCGCGTCTGCCGGTTCGCATCTTTGTGCCGGCGCAAAGAAGGCGGCGGCCCGGCCCGCTAGAAAAGGCCATGGCGACGACGGATGATTTCAGCATGGCGGTGACGAAGGCGCAGGGTGGCGAGGGCGACGGCCTGCTTTTGTGGATTTTAGTCTGGAGCGAGCTTGCGGCCTTCGGCGCGCTGCTCATCGCCTTCATGGTGATGACGGTGATCGATCCGGAGGGTGCCGCGCTGTTTCGCACGCATCTCCATCCGGGCCTTGCGGCGGCAAACACCATCATCCTCGTGCTGAGCGGCTGGCAGGCGGCGCTGGCGGTCCGGCTCGGTGCCGAGGGCAGGGCCGTCCGCCGCTCCCTTGTGCTGGCGGCCCTGCTTGGCCTTTGTTTCGCAGCCGTGAAGGTCTTCGAATACGCGCTGGAAGTCCGCTCCGGTATAGGCGGTCTCGACCGGCTCGCCGAACTCTATTTCCTCATCACGGGTTTCCACCTGCTGCATGTCGTGTTCGGCGCGGCGATCCTCCTTCTCGTCGCCTGGCGGCCCTCGCGCGGCAACGTCGTGATGATCGCGACGCTCTGGCACGCGATCGATCTCGTCTGGCTCGTCATGTTCCCCATCGTCTATCTCACCTGAGGATATCCGGATGACCCGACAGGCCCGCGAACAGTTCTTCGCCACCCTCGCCATGCTGCTGACGCTCGCCGCCGGTGGTGCTTTCGTCGGCGGTCTCTCGGGCGGGTTGCTGGTGCCCATCACCGCCGTGCTGATCATGGCCTATGCCAAGGGCCGCTTCATCGTGCTCGATTTCATGGAGCTGCGCGCAAGCCGCGGCGTGCTGAAATCGGCGCTGCTCGCCTGGCCGGCGGTTCTCCTGTCGCTGGCGCTCGTCCGCGCCGTTACCGTTTCGCTCATCGGCTGACGAACCGTCCCGCTCTTTGCCTGTGCGCAAAGAAGCCTTTTCTCCCGACGCTAGAACGGAAGCGTCCCGCATCGCCGGCGAGGGGAATCGCCGGCAATCGTTTTCGCGGGGTTTGACGCCGGACGCCAAAGGGTTTCCCGGCAAGGAAAGGACCAGGGGATGGCAGAGCGCCTAACCAAGACCGGGGCCCGCAACGTCTTCTATGGCGGGTCCATCTTCTTCTTCACAATCTTCGTGGGACTGACCGCCCATTCGCATTATTACATGCGCACGGTCTCCACCGACGAGACGACGCTGACCGACAGCGTCGCGCGCGGCAAGCATGTCTGGGAAAAGAACGCCTGTATCAACTGCCACACGCTGCTCGGCGAAGGCGCCTATTTCGCGCCCGAACTCGGCAATGTGTGGAAGCGCTATGGCGGTGTGGAAGATCCCGAGGGCGCACGCGAGGCGCTGAAGGCCTGGATGGCCGCCCAGCCGAGCGGCGCGGAAGGCCGGCGGCAGATGCCGCAGTTCAATCTCACCGAACAGGAGGTCAACGATCTCGCCGACTTCCTCGAATGGACGAGCAAGATCAAGACCCAGAACTGGCCGCCGAACGACGCCGGTTAAGGAGAGACGACATGAAATATCAAACGCAAAAGGTCGCGATGCTGTATTTCTACGGCGCGCTCGGCCTGTTCCTCGCCCAGGTGCTCTTCGGCGTCGTGGCCGGCACGATCTATGTGCTGCCCAACACGCTGTCCGAACTCTTGCCCTTCAACATCGTGCGCATGATCCACACCAATGCGCTCGTCGTCTGGCTGCTCATGGGCTTCATGGGCGCCACCTACTACATGATCCCCGAGGAAACCGAGACGGAGCTCTATAGCCCGAAGCTCGCGATCGCGCAGTTCTGGATGTTCTTCATCGCGGCGGGCCTCACGGTCGTCGGCTACATGTTCCGCATCCATGAGGGCCGCGAATTCCTTGAGCAGACCTTCATCGCCAAGGTCGGTATCGTCGTGGTCGTGCTGATGTTCCTGTTCAACATCACCATGACGGCGCTGAAGGGCCGCAAGACCACTGTTATCAACATCCTGCTCTTCGGTCTCTGGGGGCTGGCGTTGTTCTTCCTCTTTGCCTTCTACAACCCGGCGAACCTCGCGCTCGACAAGATGTACTGGTGGTACGTCATCCATCTCTGGGTCGAAGGCGTCTGGGAGCTGATCATGGCGTCCGTGCTTGCCTTCCTGATGATCAAGCTCAACGGCATCGACCGCGAGGTCGTGGAGAAGTGGCTCTATGTCATCGTCGGCCTTGCGCTCTTCTCGGGCATCCTCGGCACCGGCCACCACTATTACTGGATCGGCGCGCCGGGCTACTGGCAGTGGATCGGCTCGCTGTTCTCGACGCTGGAAGTCGCGCCCTTCTTCACCATGGTCATCTTCACCTTCGTGATGACCTGGAAGGCCGGCCGCAATCATCCGAACAAGGCGGCACTCCTGTGGTCGATCGGCTGCTCGGTCATGGCCTTCTTCGGAGCGGGCGTCTGGGGCTTCCTGCACACGCTGTCGTCGGTGAATTACTACAGCCACGGCACGCAGATGACGGCCGCGCACGGACATCTCGCCTTCTTCGGTGCCTATGTGATGCTGAACCTCGCGATGATGGCCTATGCCATTCCGGAGATCCGCGGCCGCCAGCCCTACAACCAATGGCTCTCGATCGTCAGCTTCTGGATCATGTGCACCGCCATGTCGGTCATGACCTTCGCGCTCACCTTTGCGGGTGTGGTCCAGATCCATCTCCAGCGCGTGCTCGGCGAAAGCTTCATGGACGTGCAGGACCAGCTGGCGCTGTTCTACTGGGTCCGTCTCGGCTCGGGCGTCGTCGTGCTCGTCTCGGCGCTGATGTTCATCTGGGCCGTGCTGGTGCCCGGTCGTGAGCGTACCGACAGCCTCACCCGGATGGTCCAACCCGCCGAGTGAGTGCTGGCCGGCCCCGTCATCCCGCGGGGCCGGCACCTTTCCTCTATAAGATTTGGAGACTGACATGACCGTGATGCTCAAGGCAATCAACGCGGACATTCCCGCCTACAGCCCCTCCGGCAACGAATGCGAACTGTTCGAGAAGGCCTGGATACGCCAGCTTCCGTTGCTGCTGAAAGGCCCGACCGGCTGCGGCAAGACCCGCTTCGTCAGCCATATGGCGGCAAAGCTCAACCTGCCGCTCTCCACGGTCTCCTGCCACGATGACCTCTCGGCCGCCGACCTCACCGGCCGATATCTGCTGAAGGGCGGCGATACGGTCTGGGTCGATGGTCCCTTGACGCGTGCCGTGCGCGAGGGCGGCGTGTGCTATCTCGATGAGATCGTCGAGGCGCGCAAGGACGTCGCCGTGGTGCTGCATCCGCTGACCGACGACCGCCGCATCCTGCCGCTGGAACGCACCGGTGAGGTGCTGGAAGCGCCTGTCGGCTTCATGCTCGTCGTTTCCTACAATCCCGGCTACCAGAACCTTTTGAAGGCCCTGAAGCCTTCCACGCGCCAGCGTTTCGTCGCCATCGAGTTCGATTTCCTGACCAAGGCGGCGGAGATCGCCGTGGTTGCCACGGAAAGCGGGCTGGACGAGGCGCGCGTCGCGCCGCTCGTCGCGCTGGCGCACCGGTTGCGCGCGCTGAAGGGCCATGACCTCGAAGAGGGCGTCTCGACGCGCCTGCTCGTCTATTGCGCCTGCCTCATCGATAGCGGCATGGGCGTGCGCGAGGCGGTGCGTGCGGCGATGATAGAGCCCTTGACTGACGAACCCGATGTGCGTGCCGCCCTTCTCGAAATCGCCGATGCGATGATCCGGTGAGGTCTGACCATGCTGGATTTTCTGGAGCTTGAGGAGACTGTCGGCCGGGCCTGGCACCGGCTGGTCGGCAATACCGGCAGCTGGCCGCGCCACCCGGATCAGGCGGTGCGGCTGGAGGACATCCGCCCGGTGCTCGCGGTCTGCTTTCGCGGTTTCGGCGGGGAGGGCGCGGTGCAGATCGCGCCGGCGCGCGGGCGCACCTCGACGCATCGCCTACGGCTGCGTCAGCGCA
>CBFGOD010000191.1:0-8028 GCA_965650295.1 uncultured Shinella sp.
TTCGGTGGTCGTGCTCATCGTGCTCGCCGTGCTGATCTGGTTCTTCCTCGAATACACCCGCTTCGGCCGCATGATGTATGCCGTCGGCTCCAACGAGCGCGCCGCGAGCCTCGCCGGTGCGCCGGTCAATGCCTACAAGATCTCGGCCTATATCATCTCCGGCGTCTTCGCCTCGATCGGCGGCATCCTGCTCGCCGCCCGGCTCGGGCGCGGCGATATCGCCTCGGGCAACAACCTGCTGCTCGATGCCGTCGCGGCCGCACTTATCGGCTTTGCCGTGCTCGGCGCCGCCAAGCCGAATGCCTTCGGCACGGCCATCGGCGCGCTCTTCGTCGGCATCCTGCTGCAGGGTCTGACGATGATGAACGCGCCTTACTACACCCAGGATTTCGTCAAGGGCGCCGTGCTCGTCATCGCCCTGATCTTCACCTTTGCGCTCTCGAAAAGAGGCAAACGCTGAGGGGGAGCCTCGGCGGATAACCAAAGTTCACCAGTGGAGGAGACTGACATGAATTTTACGCGCAGAACTCTGGGCAAGCTGACGCTCGGGCTGATGGCCGCGGCCTCGTTTGCCGTGCCGTCCTTTGCGGCGGACATGCCCAAGCCGTTCGACAAGCCCGGCGACGTCAAGATCGCGCTCGTGCGTTATCTCTCGACCGGCGACTTCTTCCAGTCGTATCTGGCCGGCGTGGAAGCGCAGGCCAAGGCGCTCGGCGTGCAGCTTCAGGTCTTCGACAGCCGCCAGGACGCGGCGCTCCAGGCCGACATGGTCGATCAGGCGATCGCGCTCGGCGTGCAGGGTATCATCATCCAGCACGGCCTGACGGAATCCATGAAGGAAGCCGCCCAGCGTGCCGTCGATGCCGGCATCAAGGTCGTCGCCTTCGACGTCAATGTCGAAAACGACAAGATCCCGCAGGTCGAGCAGTCGGACCGTGACCTGGCCCGCCTCGCGCTCGAGCAGGCGATCAAGGACAATGGCGAGAGCTTCAAGGCAGGTTACGTCTATGTCGCCGGCATTGCGCCGCTCGACCGCCGCGACGAGACCTGGAAGGAATTCAAGGCGAAGTATTCGGGCATCAACGAGGCCGCCCAGTTCGGCACGATGGACAACCCGATCGCCAACTCCGTCGCCAACCAGGCGCGCTCGGTGATCTCCGCCAACCCCGACATCACCGTGATGTTCGCCCCCTATGACGAATTCGCCAAGGGCGTGAAGATCGCGGTCGACGAAGCGGGCCTGTCCTCCAGCGTCAAGATCTACTCGGCCGACATCTCGACGTCGGACATCGCCGCCATGCGCGAATCCGGCTCGGCCTGGGCCGCGACGGCTGCGACGAACCCGGCCGTGGTCGGTCAGGTCTCGGTGCGCTCGCTCGCCATGCTGCTCGCCGGTGAAGATCCGGGCAAGCAGGTCATCGTGCCGCCGACACTGATCACGCAGAAGGACCTGAACGATCAGGACATCAAGAACATGGAAGAACTCGGCACCAAGTTGCCGCAGTTCGCCCATGCCGATGTCGCCATGCCCGCATGGATGCCGAAGCCCTGATTTCGGCATGATGGAGTGAAGAAGGGGCGGTCCATCGGGCCGCCCCTTCTGTTGTGTCCGGTCCTTTAAAAGACTATATTTGGTCCGAAGGAGCCCTCCATGAAGCTTTCCGAACAAGTCCGGCCGATCAGTTACCTCAAGGCGCATGCTCCCGAAGTCGTGCGCTCTCTTTCGGAAAACCGCCAGCCGGTGGTTTTGACCGTTCACGGCGAAGCCAAGGCTGTGCTTCAGGATGTCGGCCAGTACGAGGAAACGCAGGAGACGCTCGCGCTCCTGAAGGTGCTGGCGCTGACGACGCGACAGGTCGAGGACGGTAAAGTGCGTCCCGCCGGTGAGGCTTTCGCAGACATCCGCAAACGCCTGTCCACACGCTGATGGGCTGGCGCGTTCTTGTCTCGCAAGACGCCGAGCGGGACATCGAGGACCTTTATCACTTCATTGCCCGCCGGGATGGCGCAGACACGGCAGAGCGCGTCCTCGGCGAGATCGAGACGGCGATCACCGGGCTTGATGCATTTCCCGAGCGTGGGAACATCCCCAAGGAACTCGTCTCCATCGGGCTTGGCGAATATCGCGAAATCCATCACAAGCCGTGGCGCGTGATCTACCGCATCATGGGGCAGGATGTGGTGATCTATTGCGTCGTCGATGGACGGCGCGACATGCAGTCGTTTCTGGAGCGCCGCCTGCTGCGTTAGTGCGGGTTAGCTTTTTTAAACCAACCCGCACTCAAGCTTCAGCGCATCGCCGCGGCGATATTGCCGCCGTCGACGGTCGTGACGTCGGCGGTGGTGCGGTCGGCGAGCGCGTGGTGCACGAAGGCGCGGGCGACGTCTTCGGCGGTCACTTCGAGGCCGAGCAGGTTGCCGCCCATATAGTCCTTCACGGAGAGGCCGCGCGCGGCCGCCCGGTTGGCGATCATCTCGTCGTTCAGCAGGCCGGAGCGGATGCGGTCGGCATTGACGGCGTTGACGCGGATATTGTCGGCGCCGTGTTCCAGGGCGTATTGCCGCGACAGGAAGAGCGTCGCGGCCTTCGGCAGGCCGTAGGCGCCGAATTTCGCACCCGGATTGACCGCCTGCTTGGAGGCGTTGAACAAAAGCACGCCGCCGGTCTTCTGCGCCTTCATGATGCGAACGGCATTCTGCGCCACCGTCTGGTGGGCGAAGAAGTTGAGTTCGAAGCTCTTGCGCAGCAGGGCGTCGTCCATCGTGGCGATCGGGCTTTCCCAGGCGGCACCCGCATTGGAAACCACGATGTCGACGCCGCCGAAGGTGGCGATCGCCTTGTCGAAGGCGGTGCGGACGGAGACGGGATCGGTGATATCGCAGGCGATGCCGATGGAATTATTGCCGGCCGCCTTGGCGACTGCCGCCGCCTTCTCGCCGTCGAGGTCGAGCGCCACGACATGGGCGCCCTCCGCGGCAAAAGCCTTGACGACGGCCGCGCCGATGGCGCCGGCCCCGCCGGTAACGATGGCGACCTGGCCCGTAAACGGCTTCGGCTTGGCGCCGGCGAGCTTGGCCTGTTCCAGAGACCAATATTCGAGATCGAAGAGATCGGGACGGCTGACCGGCTCGAAGCGGCCGATGGATTCGGCGTCCCGTGCCGCCTCGATCCACATCTCGCCGACATCGACGGCGATGGCCGCATCCTTGAAGGTCCGGCCATGGCCGAACATGCCGAGACCGGGCACCAGCGTCAGGCGCGGCATGGGATCAAGCATGATGCGCTTGACGTCGTCGCGGGCGTCGTTGCTGTGGAAGTATTCGGTGTAATCGGCGGCGAAGGCGGCGACGTGCTGGTCGATGACGGCGCGGTAGCCCGAGAGATCGTCGCTCGCCGGTGCCGGCAGCACCATCGGGCCGGTCTTGATGCGGATGGAAAGATCGGGCGTCGAGACGCCGCGCGCCGCCATGTCCCGGACTTCGGCCGCATTGACGAAATCGAGAATGGCCGGAGAGGCGCGGAAGACGCTGACCATGCGCTCATAGCGGCCTTCGCCCTTGTCGACGGCGACGGCGCCGCGCAGCATCGGGGCGATGTCGGCCGGGCTTGCGAGCTTCGCGGGCAGGGTGGCCGGCGTGAAGGGATTGCGGCCGTTTTTCCTGACGTGATCCTCGGCGACCGTGACGTAGTGGATCATCCGGTCATAGGCTTCCTTTGCGGTGTCGCCGAAGGTGAAGATGCCGTGTTTGTCGAGGATCAGGCCTTCGACCGTCGGGTCCTGCTCGAACACTTCGGCGGCGGCCTTGGCGAGCGCGAAGCCCGGCATGATATAGGGTACGAAGCCCATCTTCGTGCCGAAGAGTTCGGCGCTCATCTCGCGGCTCTTCGCCTGATCGGCGATGGCGAGAATGGCGGTCGAATGGGTGTGGTCGACGAATTTGTGCGGCAGGAAAGCGTGCAGCAGCGCTTCCACCGAGGGGTTCGGTGCCGAGGGATCGATGAGATTGGCGCGCAGCAGCGTCACCATGTCCTCGTCCGAGAGTTTGTCGAGCTTGCGGCTTTTCAGCAGTGCGGTGATCTTCACGGCAGGCAGGCCCGGCGGCTCGATTACGCCCATGTCCCAGCCGCTGCCCTTGACGCAGAGCACGGCGTGGGTGTCGCCGACGAGGTCGGTCATCTCGGTCTTCACGGAGGTGTTGCCGCCGCCATGCAGCACAAGCCGCGGCTCGCCGCCGAGCAGGCGGGTCGTATAGGTGCGCAGCGCCAGATCGCGGTTGACGCCCTTTGCGGCATAGCTCGCGACGACCTTTTCCGCCTCGTCGTCGCGCCAGAGATTTTCCATCGTGTCAGCCTCCCGATAAACCGGCCCGGCCGGCATCGGCGGACCCAACAGTCTTGGCTCAAGCCTTGCCCGAACCACCCTTTTCCCAGCGTTCCAGAATGCGGCGCGCCATCGACGTGGTAACGACGAGGTGCGAGACGAAACCGCCCTTAAGCGCCGCCAGCAGCGGCTCGAACTTGTTGTCTTCCTGCACGACGAGCATGCGCTTTTGGATCGACCTGATAGAATCGAGATCGGCGGAAATGCAGCGCCGGTTGTGGTTGCAGTCCATCCACTGGCCGTCATGGTCGATCAGCTGGCCGGCGATGACGCCGGCGGCCCCCTTTTCGCCCATGGCATGCATGTCGGCGGCTGAAAGCGCGCCGCATTTGACGAGGTGGCTGTCATCCTCGATGCCGCCGACGGAATAGAGCGCGAGATTGCAATCCGAGATCGTCGCAAGCTGTTCCTTGATGACGGGCTCGCCGCGCAGTTCCTCGGCGAGACGCTCGGAGGAGAGCACGAGCGGCGCATAGAAATTGATGCCCTCGGCATTCAGCCGCCGGGCGATTTCCGTGGTGCACTGGTCCGGGCGGTAGGAATAGGGTGCGCCGAGATTGCCGCAGAGCTGCACGACGGTGACGCCGCGCAGGTCGGCAAAGGGCATGACGTCGGCGATGTGATAGACGGTGCGGCCCCAGGCCACGCCGATCCGGTCGCCCTTGTTGATGAGCTCGAGGAAGACTGAAGCCGCGACGACGGGCATTTCCGCCGCGGGATCCATCGCCTGGCGGTCTTCCGGCACCAGCCAGGCCGTCGTCAGCCCCGTGGCGTCTTCCAGCTCGCGCGCCAGCACGTCGTCGGAAAACAGTTCCGAGGAGGTCGAGATCGTGACGATCCCCATCTCGCGCGCCTTGCGCAGATACATGGCGATGGAGGCACGGGAGATGCCGAGCCGCTGGGCGACCTCGTCCTGCCGCAGGCCATGCGTGTAGTAGAGCCAGGCGGCCTTGTGAATGATCTGGTCGTTCGGTCGGACGGGCATCAACGCTCTTTCGCTTCTTGTTCTGACATTAGTCATCGACGCTGACAAAAGTCAACGCGGCTCTTTCACAAGCGTAGCAGATTGATGAGCTGTTGCGGATATTCATGCCGACCTAAGGCCGCGGAGCTGCGGCCGCGCGCCGAAAAGAACCCTGCCGTTTTCCCCGCATGGGCGGCGCGCATTAAAATCGTCCGGAAGCAAACTGGAACCGGACGACCATGGACGCGAGCGAAAACCTGAACCTGCCCTATATCCTTCCCTCCCAGGCCCAGAAACACGTCACCCACAACGAGGCCATCAAGGCGCTCGATGCGATCGTGCAGCTTGCCGTGGCGAGCAGAACTGTTACGAGCCCGCCACCGACGCCCGGCGCCGGCGCGCGCTACATCGTGCCGGCTGGCGCGACGGGTGCCTGGACCGGCCGCGAAAAGCACGTTGCCGCCTGGCAGGACGATGTCTGGGTCTTCTACATGCCGCGAACCGGCTGGCTCGCCCACGCCGTCGACGAGAACAGGCTTCTCACGTTTGGCGCGACCGACTGGGCGCTTTCCGCCTTCAATGTCGCCTTGCCCGACAGGATCGGCATCAATGCGACCGCGACCGCTCCCAACAGGCTGGCGCTTGCCGGGGACGCCTCGCTGTTTTCCCACGAGGGCGCGGGACACCAGCTCAAGATCAACAAAGCGGCCGCTGCGGACACCGCATCCATTCTCTTCCAGACGGCCTTTTCGGGCAGGGCCGAGATCGGCACGACCGGAAGCGACGATTTTCGCCTCAAGGTGAGCCCGAACGGCTCCACCTTTCTCGATGCCATCGTCGTTGATCGCACATCGGCGCGCGTCTCCTTCCCCGCCGGCGCGACGGGTCTTCGCACGCAGCTGACCGCCGCGCGGACCTATTATGTCGCGACATCGGGCAATGACGCCAATACCGGCCTCACCGCCGGCGCCGCCTTCGCCACCTTGCAGAAAGCCGTGGACGAGGCGCACAAGCTGGATTGCGCGAGCTTCGACGTGACGATCCAGCTGGCGAACGGCACCTATGCCGCCGGTGCCACCGTGGCGCGGCCGCTTCTGGGCGGCGGCACGCTGATCATCAGGGGCAATGAGACGACGCCGGCCTCGGTCGTCATGAGTTCGGGGTTGAGCTTTCGCAATGGCGTGCAGGTGCGCGTCGCCGGGCTGCGCTTCGTCATCGCCACGGACCTCATCAACGCGCTCACGGTGGGCAACGGCGTCACTCTGCGCACGGGCAAACTCGAATTCGGCGCGGTGGGCGCCAATGCGGACCATATCTTCGCCGACAATCCCTGCCATATCGCCATCGAGGAGGACTATACGATCTCCGGCGGCGGGCGGCGGCACATGAATATCGGCGCAGGCTACGTTGCGGGCGCAAACCGCACGATCACCCTGACGGGCACGCCCGCCTTCACGCACTTTCTGGCGGCAGCCAATTGCGCCGCGATCGCGCTGTCGAACCTGACGATCTCGGGTGCTGCGACGGGCAGCCGCTACATCGCCGAGACGAACGGCGTCATCAACACCTATGGCAAGGCGACGACCTTCCTTCCCGGCTCCGCTGTCGGCACCAATCCGACGGGCGGCATCTATGCCTGACGGAACATCGTATGCATTGCTTTCCGGCGGCCCTTGCATCGGGGCCGCCGGACTGGTTATGAAATGCACTATGTCTCTCGAATCCGTCCGCACCTTCTTCGCCGAAAATGCCCCCGACATCGCCGTTCTCGTCACCGAGCAGAGTTCGGCGACCGTGACGCTCGCGGCCGAGGCGCATGGCGTGGCGCCCGAGCAGATCGCCAAGACGATCTGCCTGCGGATCGGCGAGGAGACCGTGCTTCTGGTCGCGGCCGGCACGGCGCGGCTGAGCAACCGGAAATTCAAGGATCGTTTTGCTGCAAAGCCGCGCATGCTCGACGCCGAGCAGGTGCTGGCCGTCACGTCGCATCCCGTGGGCGGCGTCTGCCCGTTCGGCCTGCCCGCGCCCGTTCCGGTCTATTGCGACGTGTCGCTGAAATCCTTCGACGAGGTGGTTCCGGCGGCGGGCGCGACGAATGCGGCGGTGCGGATCGCGCCCGAACGCATGGCGAGCCTAATCAGGGGCGAATGGGTCGACGTCTGCGAGTGATGCGACAGGCATCGTGAAAGAGTTTCGCGAAAATCCGGGGAAATGCCCGGCTGGCAAAATTCCGCTCAAACAAGCAATATGACGAAACTGTGATCAACCGCGGCCGGCTTCCGGCGGACAGCGGCGCGCGGACGCGGGGTAAACCCGCGGGCAGGCGGTTTGCAGTTGCGAAGCGTCGGCTTGGTTTCGGGCTGCTGGAGGAGCATTTGCCCGGAGGTTTTGCACGGCGCGCCTCAGGCAGCGCCAGGGGGAGAAAACATGTTCGAAAAGCTTTTCAAGCTGAGTGAGCACGGCACGTCCGTGCGCACCGAAGTGCTGGCGGGTCTCACGACCTTCCTCACCATGTCCTATATCATCTTCGTCAATCCGGACATCCTGTCGACCACGGGCATGGACCGCGATGCCGTCTTCGTCGCGACCTGTCTGGCGGCAGCCCTCGGCTCGCTCGTCATGGCGCTCGTCGCCAACTGGCCGATCGGCATGGCGCCCGGCATGGGCCTCAACGCCTTCTTC
>CBFGOD010000192.1:0-7957 GCA_965650295.1 uncultured Shinella sp.
CAGACGATACCGGCACGGAAGGCGGCGGCAACGCGCTCGCAGCGCTCATCGTCCGCCGACATCACCGCGGCGGCTAGGCCGAAGCGGGAATCATTGGCAAGGTGGATCGCTTCCTCCTCCGTTTCGAAGGGACGGATGCAGACGACCGGGCCAAAGATCTCCTCCACCCAGGCATCGCTATCGAGCGCCATGTCGGTGAGGATGGTCGGGGCGACCCAGTAGCCTTTGTCGAAACCGGCGTGTTTGCCACCGCAGGCAACGGTCGCGCCCTGTTCGATGGCGCGGTCGATATGGCGAAGCACATCCTCGTACTGGCCCTTGTTGACGAGCGGCCCGAGCAATGTACCGGCGTCGAGACCATTGCCAATCGTGATCTTCTGCGCTTCCTCCACCAGCCGCACCAAGAGCTTCGCATAGAGCGGAGCCTCTACCAGAACCCGCGAGGTCGCCGAGCATACCTGCCCTTGGTTCCAGAAGATGCCGAACATGATCCATTCAACCGCCTTTTCAATATCGCTGTCGGCGAAGACGACGAAGGGCGATTTGCCACCGAGTTCGAGGCTGACGCGTTTTATGTCCCTCGCGGCGGCTGCCATGATGCGCGAGCCGACCGGGCCGGAGCCGGTGAAGGCGACCTTGTCTACCCCGGGATGATCGACCAGTGCCTGGCCGACCACCGAGCCTTTGCCCGAGAGGATGTTCAGCACGCCCTTGGGAAGTTCCGCAGCCTCGGCAATCACACCAAGTTCCAATGCCGTCAGCGACGTGGTCTCCGCCGGCTTTAGGATCAGGGTGCAGCCGGCCGCAAGTGCCGGTGCGACCTTCCAGGAAGCCATGAGCAGCGGGTAGTTCCAAGGCACGATTGCGACCGCGACACCGAGCGGCTCACGCACGGCCTTGGAGACGAAACGCGCATCGGCAAGCTTCACCTCCTCAACCTCGCCATCAAGCTCCTCGGCGAGATCGGCGTAAAAGTCGAAGCAGCCAGCTGCATCCGTCAGGTCCCATTCGGACTCAGGGAGCGGCTTGCCATTGTCGCGCGTTTCCAGCCGTGCCAGCTCCGGCAGACGGTCACGGATGCCCTGCGCCATGGCACGGAGGTATTTTGCACGTTCCTTGCCCGAAAGACGCGGCCAGGGGCCATTGTCGAAGGCCTCACGGGCCGCTCGCACGGCCGCTTCGGCTTCCATCGCACCGGCAGCCGCAATGTGGTGAAAAACCTCCTCAGTCGCCGGATCGACAACCGCAAGCATGGCTCCGTCGGCGGACGCGACCCATTGGCCATCGATGAAAAGCTTGTTCTGCATGGTGTCCTCACAGGGGATGTGTCTAGAAGCGATCAATACGATAGGGGCGCATGTCGATGGGCGGCGTGGCACCGGTAATCAGGTCGCCCATCAGGCGCGCGGTCGTCGCGGCATAGGTGACGCCCAGATGGCCGTGACCTGTGGCGTAGAAGACGCCCGGCACCCTGGCGGAGGCGGACATGACCGGCACCGTATCCGGCAAAGCCGGGCGATGCCCCATCCATTCGGAAAAATTCTCGCAACGCAGGTTCGGCAATGCCGTCTGAGCCCGCCGTACGGTGATCTTCGACCGGCGATAGTCTGGCGCTGCGTCAAGACCCGCCATTTCCACCGTGCCACCGACGCGGATGCCGCCCGCCGTGGGCGTGACCATGAAGGCCCGGGCCGGCCAGATGATCGAATGGCGCATCGAGATACCCGGCGACATGATCTGCGTATGATAGCCGCGCTCGGTCTCGAGCGGCATCGGCTCGCCCAGCATTTTTGAAAGCAATCCGCTGTAAGCACCGGCTGCGATCACGACCTCTGCCGCGGCGATGGAATCGCCTCCCGCCAAGCGGACGGCGGTGATATGGCCGGATCGGTCGAAACCTGTCACCGCAACACGCCTTATCTCGCCGCCGAGGGCGACGAAACGCTGTGCAAGACTGTTCACCAGGCGAAAAGGATCACGCAGGCTTCGGTTCTGAGGAAAAAGGACTGCGATGCCGATGCTGTCGGACAATTCCGGCTCCAGTTCGCGCGCCTCGGAACCCGTCAGCCACCGGTAGGGAAAGCCGAAGCGCTCCAGAATTTCGATATGCTCGCGGTCGGCGCGGAATTCCGCCTCGTCGCTATAAAGTGAAAGACACCCCTCTTCCGTCAATTCACCCTCCAGCCCCGTCTCGTGCAGCAGGGGGAGCAGATCGTCATAGACACGGCTGCAAAGGGCCGCCCCCTCGGCTTCAAGGCGGCGAAGCCTGCCGGGCCTCGATGCGGCAACGAAGCGGGCAAACCACGGAAGGAGCTTCGGCATATAGGCCGGGCGCACGCGTACCGGCCCCTCCGGGTCGAGCATCCAGCCGGGAATCTGCCGCCAGATCGACGGGCGCGAAGCGGGCATGAATTCGGTCACGGCAATCGACGCCATGTTGCCGTAGGACGCGCCGCGCCCGATATCATCCCTGTCGAGAAGGACGACCTGCCGGCCACGCTTTTGCAGCTCATAAGCGACGGCCGTCCCGATGATCCCTGCGCCGACAACCACGGTGGCCATACGTTTCTCCCTTCAGGCTTCAGCTCGCCTGTTTGACTTACCAATTGAGGATCGGCTGCATGGCGGCGCGGAATTCGGCTTTCTCTTCGTCGGTCAGCGGACCGAGCGGCGCCCGGCACTCCCCCACCGGCGTACCCTGTACTTCACAACCATATTTCAGCTTCTGAACGAATTTTCCGGATTCCAGGATGTTCATCGCCTTATAGAGCGTCGCCATCTGCGTCTTGGCCTTGGCGAGATCACCGGCCTTGAAGGTGCGGTCGAGGTCGCAGACGGCCTTCGCCATGCAATTGGCCGGACCGCAGATCCAGCTATCGGCGCCCCAAAGCATGAAGTCGAGGGCGATATCATCCGAGCCTGAGACCAGCTGAATGCGACCCTCGTAGCGGGTGGCGATACCAATAGCGCGCTGGAGTGAGCCCGAGCTTTCCTTGATGCCGATGATACGCGGATCGTCGGCGAGTGCATCGAGCACCTCCCATCCAAGTTCCACGCCGTCCTTGTCCGGATAGCTGTAGAGCACGATCCTCATGTCGGTCGCCTCGAGGACCGCCTTGAAATGCGCGACGAGTTCGGCCTGTGTCGGCTTGGTGTAGAAGGGGGTCGCCAAAAGAACCGCATCGTAGCCCATAGCCTTGGCGCGCAACGTGTTGGCGATGACGCCGGCCGTCGAGGGTGCATTGGTGCCGGCGATCAGGATTTCACCGGGCTGGGCGAAGTCCTTGACGAACTTCAGCACCTGATCGCGCTCTTCATCCGACATGAAGCTGTATTCACCTGAGGAGCCGCAGGGGACCCATCCGGTCACACCGGCTTCGCGCAGGTTGGTCAGGTGCCGTTCGAAGGCGGCGAGGTCGATCTTGCCTTGGGCATCGAAGGGGGTGACGAGGGCGGGCATGACGCCAGAGAGTTTCATGGGCGGTCTCCTGTTCCTGGGACGATCAGATAGCGAGCTTTTTGAGGATGCGGCCTTCGATAAGCGTAACGGCGCGCGTCAGCGGGAAGGCGATGGCGAAATAGATGAGGGCAACGATGGTGAGCACCTCAACTGGCCGGGCCGTGTTGTTGGAAATGTTCTGACCGACGAACATCAGGTCGGCCATACCGACGGCCGAAACCAGCGCGCTTTCCTTGAAGAGACTGACGCAATTGGACAGAAGCGTCGGAATGGCACGCAGCACCGCCTGCGGCAGGATCACATTGGTTATCTGCACCCGCCTCGGCAGGCCGAGCGCAATACACGCGTCCGTCTGCTCACGGCCGACGGATTTGAGCGACGCACGAAACGTCTCGCTGGTGATGGCGCCCATATAGAGCGTCAGGGCTATGACGCCGGAAACGAGGTTGGAAAGTTCGACGCCGAGGATCAGCGGCAGACAGAAGAAGATCCAGAACAGCTGTATCAGCACCGGCGTGCCGCGAAAGAACTCGACATAGACGCTGGCAATACCGCGCACCACCACGTTCGACGAGGTTCGGGCAAGGCCGACAAGGAAACCGAGCGAGCAGCCGAGCACGACACAGATCAACGTCAGTTTGATCGTCGTCCAGAGGCCCAGCGCAAGTGCTTCCTGAAAGCGGAGAAGAGCGGAGAAATCGAGTGACATGGCTCTCCTCCTAGCTCGTCAGGATCTGGCGGCGGCGTTCGAGCCAGCCGACGACCTGCGTGACGGGAAATGATACGGCGAAATAGATGAGAGCCGCGATGGTGAATGTCTCGATTGGCCGGTAGGTCTCGGTTGCCAGCGTCTTCGCCTGGTACATGAGGTCCTGCACGGCTACGATGGCAACCAGTGCGCTTTGCTGGAAGATCACGATGCCATTGGTCAGAAGCACCGGAATGGAGGCGCGCAAAGCGTTGGGCAACACGATGTAAAGCACGCGCTGCAATGGGTTGAGGCCGAGTGCAATGCCGGCATCGAGCTGCTCGCGCGGTACGGCCTGAATGGCGGCGCGGTAAGCTTCCGCGTTGAAGGCCATAAGATTGAAGCCGAGCGCAAGAATGCCCATGGTCATCGAGCCGAGGAAGACGTTGAACAACATCGGCACGCAATAGAAGAACCAGACAATCTGCACGATGGCCGGTGTACAGCGGAAGAACTCGACGAAGAGCGTCGCCGGCCATCGGACAATCGCAATCCGGCTCATCAGCAGAAGCGCCAACGGAAAACCAAGGATCACGCCGATCAGATTGGCCGCGACGGTCAGCTCCAGCGTCACGGTCAGGCCCTCGATCAACGGGCCGAGCGAGACGGAATTGAAATCGAACGTGTAGTTCACCGCCTGCCCCTATTGCTTGATATGGAAGACGCGATCGATGAATTCGCGGGTTCGTTCTTCGCGCGGAGCGCCGAGCACCTGTTCCGGTGGACCGTCTTCGACGACGACCCCTCCGGCGCAGAAAATGACACGCGAGGCGATGTTCTTGGCGAACCACATGTCGTGGGTAACGATCATCATCGGCATGTTCTGGTTTGCAAGCTGGAGAATGACCTGCTCGACCTCCGCGACCAGCTCCGGATCGAGCGCCGATGTCACCTCGTCGAACAGCATCAGCTTCGGATCGAGCATCAGCGCGCGGGCGATCGCGACACGCTGCTTCTGACCACCCGACAGCTGCGCCGGGAAAGCATTCGCCTTGGCGCCGAGACCAAGGCGCTCCAGCAAAGCCTGCGCCCGCTGCATGGCACTCGCCTTCTTCTCGCCCCGCACCTTTTGAGGCGCGAGCACGAGATTCTGGATGACGCTCAAATGCGGAAACAGCGTGTAGTGCTGGAACACCATGCCGATGGAGCGGCGCACTTCGGTGTCGATCACCGTTTTCGCGCCCGCACCGGCCGAGGAAATATAAGGCTTGCCGCCGAAAGTGATCGCGCCACCGTCGATCTTTTCAAGACCCATCATCACACGCAACAGCGTCGACTTTCCTCCGCCCGATGGGCCGATGACGACGACGCGCTCACCAGGCTTCATCTCGATATCAAGACCTTTGAGAACCTGGATATGCGGGCCGTAACTCTTGTGCAGCGAGCGGATGGCGACGAGCGGTGCGGATGCGGAGGTCATGCGATTTCTCCAGCTAGAGCGTTGGCGGGAAGCCGGGCAACCCGGCTTCCCCAGTGATCATTTGGACGCCTTGAGCACATCGTCGACGGCTTTCCTGATCAGGTCGTCCACATGGCCAGTGGCCACTCGCTCCTCCAAGAAGATATTGACGACCTCGACATCCGAGGCCGAGAGCCGGTGCGGCAGACCGAACGCGACGCCCTGCTTGGCAAGCGCGGGTGTCGGGTTCAGTGCGACAGCCCAATCCGGGTTCGACTGGGTGAAAAGCTGGTTGGTGTCCGACGCATCGACGAGGATGTCCGCACGGCGAGAGACGACGGCAAGACGTGTCTCGTCATTGCCGGGCAGGCGCAGGATCGTCGCGTTCTTGACGACAGCCGAGATAGCCTTGTCCTGCGCCGTACCGGACATGACGGCGAGCGTGACATCGGCCTTGTCGATATCGGCAACCGAAACAGCACCGGCAGGAACCTTCGGGTTCTCCTTGTTGTAGGCAAGCGAGATCTGGTATTCCATCGCGGGGACGGAGAACTGCACGGCCATGGCCCGCGCCGGCGTCCGGTTCAGCGCCAGCGACACATCCCATTTTCCGGCCTGCAGGCCTGCAACGATGTTGTCCCAGGTCGTATCCACGAATTCGGGCTTCACCTTCAGCACGTCTGCGAATTCGCGGCAGAGATCGGCGAAGAAGCCGGAATATTCCCCACTTGCCGGGTCGCGCATGACATAGGGCGGAGCAACGGCGGCACCACAACGCAGCGTGCCGTTCTTCTGAACCCCCTGCCAGTGTCCTTCCGCCTCCTGCGCCGACGCAACCGTCGCCGAAAGACCTGCGATCAGGGCGAGTGCGGCCGTCGTCCGCAAAGCGGACGTCATCACTTTCGAAAGCATGTGCATTCCCCATTTTTTCAAGCGCTTGAGAAGCGCGGTTCCACCTGTCGGCTTCGGCCGTTCTTGCGGTCTTTTTATGTCGGCTCCGTGTCGACTGAGTAATTTATGTCGCCACCGTGTCGACAAAGTCAAGCGGAAATTTTAAGATTGCTGCGACGCGGATTTTCTGGCCCAATGGCGGAGAAATGCGGAAAGGGACGTAAGTGTCTGAGGAAATTGAATCGAAACGCGTGCGCGGCATGGGCTCGAAAAGCGTGTATGACACGCTGCGCAATGAAATTCTGGCGCTCACCCTGCCGCCCGGTCAGCTGCTCGACGAGACGACGCTGGCCGAACGCTTCGACATGTCGCGTTCACCGATCCGTGAGGCGCTGATCCGGCTTGCCGGCGAGGAACTGGTGGTAACGCTCTCCAATCGCAGCACCATCGTCGCGCCGATCGAGGTGGCGAGCTTTCCGAAATATGTCGAGGCGCTCGACGTTGCCCAGCGTATGAACACGAGGCTTGCCGCAGCACTTCGGACAGAAGCCGACCTGAAGATCATCGCCAAGCGCCAGAAGGAATTCGAAGGGGCGGTGAAAACCGGCCAACATCTCAAGATGTCCGAGGCCAACAAGCAGTTTCACATGGCGGTCGCCTATGCCGGCAAGAATGCCTATCTCGCATCCTTCTACGAGCGGCTCCTGAACCAGGGCCAGCGCATGCTGCATCTTCATTTTGAATATCTGGAGCGTACCGGCGACGGCTATCTGCTGACGGATGAACACGAGCTGATGCTGGAGGCGATCCGCACCAAGAATGTCGAGCGCGCCGATGAACTGGCACATGCACACACGCGGCAGTTCCAGGATAACTTCATCGCATTCCTGCGCGAAAACTACACGACGGACGTCTCTTTCGGCCCTCTCGCTGCTGCGCAATGATCAGGGACCTTTTACGGACATCAGGTCCCACAGAGTGATTGGTCCGCGCGGCGAGAGCGTTCAGCATCGCCGGCTGCTCGCGCTGTTTCCGCTCAACAAGGGAATTCGTTGCCCCTGCAATATGGTTTCAGTGTCTCGACCAGGGCACCGAGATTCTCTTTGAGAAAATAGCCTGCGACATTCTTTTCGTAAGCGGATTTTCGATCTGTCTCATATCCCGATGTCGTCAGCATGAAGACGATGCTTTGCTTGAACTCATCATCTCGCCGCAACTCGTCGAGCAGACTGATGCCGTCCATTCGCGGCATATTGATATCAAGCAGGATAAGGCATGGCTGCGGCAATTTCGGGCGACCATGGTTCCCCCGAAGCATATCCAGAGCCTCCTCGCCGTCACAAGCGTTATGGGTCGGATTTGCGAAGTCCGCCCGTCGGAAGGCCCGCTTCACCGCTTCGGTATCAATATCGTTGTCTTCGACAATGAGCACGTCGATGAGTTTATCGGTCATTCCTAT
>CBFGOD010000193.1:0-7925 GCA_965650295.1 uncultured Shinella sp.
ACCGCATCGGCGTGCGGGTGACGCCCTATGCACGTCTCTACGGCTGCGACAGCGGCACGGTCTACATGCAGCACACGACGAGCGACCAGCCGATCCTCTTCGAGGATGTGGACACGCTGGTTCTCTGTCTCGGGCATGCACCGGTGGATGACCTCTCGGGTGTCCTGCACGATCTCGTGCCGGAAGTGCATGTCATCGGCGACAGTCTGGCGCCGCGCACGGCGGAAGAGGCCGTCTACGAGGGCCTGAAAGTGGCCGCGAGACTGTGAGGATGCTTACAGGCTCGCCGGCGCAACGAACTGATAGTAAGCCCAGACAAGGGCGATTACGACGACAACGGCGAGCCAGACCAGTCCCTTTTTCGGTCCCGGCGCGACAGGCTTCTTTTCCTGCTTCGGTTTGCGGGGTTCGAATTTCAGAACATTGTTGTCGTTCAAGGTGTCCTCCGTCGCGCTGCTATTCGGCAAGAGACTTAGCGGCGATGCGGTGCCGGCCGCAAGCGTTCGGTCGCCTAAAAGATCGTTCGGCCTTGATTTCCAAGCGTACCGACCCGCTCGAAATGGCCGCGGCCGAGGTGGCCGGTCCCGTCTCTGATGTCGGCGGTTATGGCGGCCTTGAGCGCCTCGCCATCCTGTCTTGCGATGGCGGCAAGCGCTTCGGCATGACGATCGACCTGATAGGTCTGCGACAAGGTCTCGCCAGCCCGCCGCATGAAGGGACCGAGCCGCAGCCAGAGAGATTCAATGAGCGGCAGTATGATCGTGCCGGGCCGCGCTTCGTAGAGACAGCGATGGAAGTCAAAATTCGCTTCCACCAGCCGCTTGAAATTACCGACGGCGAGCGCCTGGTCCGCCTGCTGGTCGAAGGCCTTGAGGCGGGCCAGCCTGATGTCGTCGATGAAGGGCATCGCGCGTTCGGCCGCGCGGGTTTCAAGCGCGATACGCGCCTCCAACACTTCTTCGAAGCGTTGCGGATCAAGATCCGGCACGCGCACGCGCCTGTTGTCGAGAAGTTCCAAAGCGCCATCGGCGACGAGGCGGTGCAAGGCCTCGCGCACCGGCATGGCGCTGACGCCGAGCGCTTCGGCAAGGCCATTGATCGTCACCGCCTCTCCCGGCTCGAACTGCCCCGTCATCACATTCCGCCGCAGCACGCGATAGACCCATTGTTTGGCGGATTCGGACGCTTCCCTCCCGGCTGCGACCAGCATACTGATATCCTCCCCTCTGCCGGAACCGGCCGTGCCGGCTATCGTCTCTGGGCTGAGTTCTCTGGGGTTTGCACGCAAAACTGATAATCGCGCAAAGCTCAAAATGACCCTTTACAGATTTGATCAAATTATGATTTGTTGTGATCATAAGCAAGACAAGCCTATCACATAAGAGCCGTGATTAGCGGCCGGACAGAGGACAGCCGGCGGTTTGGGGCAGAGGAAGCTCGGGGCGCGCTGGTCGATAAACGGGGAACCGATGACTGACACCCGAACGACCGCAGCCCATGGTGGGGCCATAGGCCTGCATGGCATCAAGAAATGGTTCGGCGCCTTTCAGGCCGTCGACAATGTGACGCTGGATATCCGCTCGAACGAGTTCTTCACGCTTCTCGGCCCATCGGGCTGCGGAAAGACGACGTTGCTGCGCATGATCGCCGGCTTCGAGCTGCCGACCGAAGGGCAGGTCCTGCTCGATGGCGTGGATATTTCCAGCCTTCTGCCGAACCAGCGGCCGGTCAACACGGTCTTCCAGAATTACGCGCTCTTCCCGCATCTGACGGTGGCCGAAAATATCGGTTTCGGCCTGAAGATGCTCGGCAGGCCGAAATCGGAAATCGACAGCGTCGTCAAGGATATGCTGAAGCTTGTTCATCTGGATGGACGCGGCAACAATCCGGTCACGCAGCTCTCCGGCGGCCAGCAGCAGCGCGTGGCGCTGGCGCGTGCCCTTGCGCCGCGGCCGAAGGTGCTTCTGCTCGACGAGCCGCTTTCGGCGCTCGATCTGAAGCTGCGCAAGTCCATGCAGATGGAGCTGAAGCGCCTGCAGCTTGAAACCGGCATCACCTTCGTCTTCGTCACGCACGACCAGGAAGAGGCGCTCACCATGTCCGATCGCATCGCCGTCATGTCGACGGGCACGGTGCGGCAGGTGGGCTCGCCTTGGGATATCTACGACCGTCCGGCCGAGCGTTTCGTCGCCGACTTCATCGGCGAGACGAACTTCCTGCAGGCCGATGTCGTGTCGGTTTCGGGAAACCGGGCGAGCGTGCGCCTCACATCCGGTGCGGAAATATCCGCGAGCTTTCCCGCCGATCTGACGCCGGGCGGAAATGTGACGATCGTCGTACGGCCCGAGCATGCGCGCGTTGCGGCTGCCTCTGCCGGTTCCGCCTTGCGCGGCACCGTGCACGATATCGTTTATCTCGGAACCGATACCCATCTGCATATCCGGCTCGATGATGGTACGGCCTTCATGGTGCGTCAGCAGAATGCCCGCAGCGGCCACTGCGGCTTCTCAAAGGGGGACGCTGTCGGCATCGACTTCAGTGATGATGTCGCCCAGATATTGAGGGATTGAGGATGAGCGGTGCACAAGAGGCCGCTCTGGCGGCCAGGAAAAAGGATATCCGGTCCCGCTGGCTCTTGAGTACGCCGGCGCTGCTGATCATCTTCTTTGCAGCCATCGGCCCGCTTTTTGTCATGCTGGTCTATTCCTTCATGGCGAAGGGGGATTACGGCGATGTGAAATTCGGCCAGTTCTCTCTGGAGGGCTGGAGTTCCGTCTTTTTCGAACGCGATATTTTCGACGACACGCTGGGTATAGCGGATGCGCATCTCTCCATCATATGGCGCTCGATCAAACTGTCGTTCTTCACGACTTTGCTCACCGTCATCTTCGGCTTCCCAACGGCCTATTTCATAGCCACGCGCCCGCTCCATACCCGCGAAATCTGGGTCTTCCTGGTGACGATCCCCTTCTGGACCAATCTTCTGATCCGGACCTTCGCGATGCAGCAGGTCATCCGCAACGAAGGCCTTCTCAACACCGCGCTTCTCTGGCTCGGCGTGATCAAAAGTCCCCTGCAGATCATCTATACCGACACGGCCAACCTGCTCGGCATGACCTATGTCTACCTGCCGCTCATGGTGTTGCCGCTCTATGCGTCGATCGAGAAGCTGGATTTCCGTTTGGTGGAAGCCGGATACGATCTTTACGCGTCGCGCTTCCAGGTCCTTCGGCGGATCGTGATTCCGCTGGTGCGGCCCGGCATTATCGCGGGCTCGATCCTGGTTTTCATTCCCTCGCTTGGCGCCTACGTCATTCCCCGCGTTCTCGGTGGCGGAAAGAACATGATGCTCGGCAACCTTATCGAGATGCAGTTCGGCTCCGGCCGCAACTGGCCTCTGGGGGCGGCGATGTCGATCACCCTGATGATCCTGGTGACGGCGGCCCTGGTGGTCTATGTCCGCAACGCCTCGCGCGGAGGTAACGGCCATGTTTAGAAAACGCTTCGACATCCGCGCGCAGCCCGGCTTCGGCTTCATCACGCTCTTTACGTTCTTCGCGCTTTATCTGCCGATTGCCGCACTGGTCGTCTACTCCTTCAACGGCGCCGAATCCCTCTCGCAATGGGGTGGCTTCTCGTCGAAATGGTTCGTATCGGCCTGGCAGAACTCGGCGGTTCAGGACGCCGCGCTCCGCTCGCTGATCATCGCGCTGTGGGCAGCCTTTCTGGCGACGATCGCAGCGACGATGGCAGCGCTCGCCACGACCCGGACGCAGCCCTATCGCGGCCTCACCTTCAAGTACTCGCTCATCAACCAACCCCTGATGGTGCCGGAAATCGTGACCGCGGTGGCGTTGCTGATCGTATTCTCGCGCATCAAGGTCTGGACCGGTTATTCGGGGCTCGGCTACCTCATCATCGCACATACCGCCTTCTGCATTCCCTTTGCCTATCTGCCGATCCGCGCCCGATTGGAAAGCATGGACCTTACACTCGAACGGGCGGCAGCCGATCTCTACGCAACAAGCTGGAAGACTTTCCGGCATGTGACGCTGCCGCTGTTGCGTCCTGCGGTCATTGCAGGTTTCATGCTGGCTTTCGTGATCTCGCTGGATGACGTCGTCATCACGGAATTTGTGAAATCCGGCGGGCAGGATACGCTGCCGACCTACATGCTTGGGCAGCTGAGGCGTGAGACGACACCTGAAATTAATGCCATCGCGACGGTCTTCCTGGCGCTTTCCACGGTCCTCGTCGTGATCTTCTTCTTCATCAATAAGCGAAAACAGTAATAGAGAGGAACAAAAGTGAAAACAAAATTGATCACGACAAGCGCAATTGCTGCTATTGCAACGCTGGCATTGGCCAATGCCGCTTCGGCCGCTGGCGAGCTGAACATCTACAACTGGGGTGACTATACCAACCCGGAACTGATCAAGAAGTTCGAGCAGAAATTCGACGTCAAGGTGACCGTCACCGACTATGACTCGAACGACACCGCGCTCGCCAAGGTTCGCGCCGGTGGCCATGGCTTCGACATCGTGGTGCCCTCATCGAACTATGTTTCGATCTGGGTCAAGGAAGGCCTTTTGCAGGAGGCGCGTCCGGACCAGATGGAAAACTTCAAGAATGTCGATCCGCGTTGGGTCGATGTTCCCTGGGATCCCGGCCGTCACTACACCGTTCCGTGGCAGTGGGGTCTGACGGGTATCGGTGTGAACACCAAGGTCTACAGCGGCGATATCAACACGTCGGCGATCTTCCTCGATCCACCGCCGGAACTGGCCGGCAAGATCAACGTCGCGCCTGAAATGAACGACGTGCTCTTCGCAACGATCAAGTACTTTGGCGGCGAATGGTGCACGATGGACAAGGACGTCCTGCGCAAGGTCCGCGACAAGCTCGTCGAGGCGAAGTCTAAGTGGCTCGCCATGGACTACAGCGTGACTGAAAAGCTGCCGGCCGGCGACTACTCCGCCGTCTATTATTGGAACGGCGCCATCATGCGGTCGCGCCTGAAGAATGCGGACATCAAGTTCGGTTATCCCAAGGAAGGCTTCCCCTTCTTCATGGATAGCGTCGCGATCCTGAAGGACGCGAAGAACACCGACAATGCCAAGCTGTTCATGAATTTCATCATGGAACCGGAGAATGCGGCATTGATCTCCGCATTCGCCAAATACTCCAACGGCATCAAGGGTTCGGAAAAATTCCTTCCGGCCGAAATGCAGTCGGCACCGGAACTGACGGTGCCGGCTGAGTTCGAAGCCGCAGGCTCGTTCCTCGCGAGCTGCGAACCGGAAACGCAGCAGCTCTACACGAAGATCTGGACGGAACTGCAGAAGTAAGCGGCACTGCCCGCACAAAGAGGACAGCTTGACGCGGGAGGGCCTTGGCTCTCCCGCGATCGGGTTGGGTTTTTCTATGATCAAGACATTTAAGGACAAGCACGGCTTCGCCCGTGCCGATGTGACGCTCGCCAATTGGCGCACCGCCCCCTACAGCCGCTGGACTTTCCAGAACGTTCGCGATTTCGTGCCGACGGCTGTGATCGCGGCCGAAACGGTGGTCGCGGAACGTCCGCTCGCCAGCGATACGTTCCTGGACGCCTCGATGGAGACCGGCCTTGCCGGCACAGAGACGGCGCGCGCCTTTCTGGAATTCGCCCATACGGATGCCTTCGTGATGATGCGCAAGGGCGAGGTCGTCGCGGAATATTATGCCGCGCATACCGATCCCGATGCACCGCATCTCGTCTTTTCCATTTCCAAGTCTCTGACGGCGATCATTTCCGGTATTCTGGAAGCGGACGGCATTCTCGATACCGATCGTCCGGTGACGGACTACCTGCCGGAAGCCAGGGGCAGCGTTTATGGCGACTGCACCTATCGCGACGTGCTCGACATGCGCGTCAGCCTGGATTTCGAGGAAGCCTATCTTGATCCCTACGGCGCGTTCGCCCGCTATCGCCGCTCGATGTTGTGGAATCCGCCGATGCCGGAGGCCGAGCCGGAAAACCTTGCTGCTTTCCTGCTGACCTTGCAGAAGGCCGAGCGCCCGCATGGCGGCGCGTTTTACTATGCGTCGCCGAATGCCGACCTGCTCGGCGTGATCATCGAGCGCGCGACGGGCGCCCGTTTCGCCGATCTCACCTCCGATCTGCTCTGGAAGCCGATGGGCGCCAAAGGACTTGCCGATATCACGGTCGATGCGATCGGTACGCCGCGCACGGCCGGCGGCGTCTCCATGACGGCGCGTGATCTGGCCCGCCTCGGCGAACTCCTGCGCAATGACGGCGCGCGTGACGGCAAGCAGATTATCCCTGTCGCCTGGATCCGCGACATGCAGGAAAACGGCGACCGCGAAGCCTGGCAACAGGGCCGGAATGTCGACCTGCCGAACGGGCGCTACCGCAGCCAATGGTATCAGTCCGGCGAAGCCGACCAAGCCTTCTGCGCCATCGGTATCCATGGTCAATGGCTCTACGTCGATCCGAGCACGGAAACCGTCATCGTCAAATTCTCCTCCCATCCGGAGCCGCTGGGCGACGAGGAAAACCAGGACATTTTTACGTTCTTCCGGGCGCTTTGCCGCCGGACAATCTAGAAAATACCGAGGAAGCACGCATGCAGACCGAAGCGAGTTTTATCATCCGCAATGCGCGGGTGCTGACGATGGACGAGGCCAATCCGCGTGCGAGTGCCATTGCCGTTTCCGGCAACCGCATTCTCGCCGTCGGGTCGGAAGCCCAGATCGATGCCTTTTCCGGCCCAGATACGCATGTGATCGACGCCAAGGGCGCGACAGTCCTGCCGGGTTTCAACGAGGCGCATATGCACATTTTCGGCGGCTCCGCCGAACTGCGCGAACTGTCGCTCTACGGCATGAAGGGCTTCGACGCGCTCGACAAGGCGCTGAAGGCCTATGCGGCCGAATATCCCGAGCGCCAGTTGCTGATCGCCCAGCACGCCGACTACACGATCCTCTCCGATGACGAGCGCATGACGCGCCACCACCTCGACCGCATCCTGCCGGATCGTGCGGTCCTGATCTTCGCGCCCGACCATCACACCGCCTGGGCCAACACGCTCGCCTTGAAGATGGGCGGCATTCTGGAGGGGCGCGACGTCGGCGTCGGCAACGAGATCGTCATGGCTGAGGACGGTCTCGCCAGCGGCGAACTGCGTGAAAGCAACGCCATCCGACCGGTCTCATCGCTTAGTGAAACGGGCGGCAGGGAAATGCTTGGCGTGGGCACAGGCGGCGATCCTGAGCATGTAACGGCCGAGGAACGCGCCGGAGATATCGATATCCTCAAGGAAGGTCTTGCCTACGTCGCCTCGCTCGGCATCACGTCATTGCAGAACATGGATGGCAGCCTTTACCAGCTTGAAATGCTCGACGAGATCGAAAAGACCGTCGGCCTGCCGGTGCGCGTGCGCATGCCCTTCCACATGAAGAACTTCATGCCGCTCTCCGACCTTGAAGCCAAGGCAGCGGCATGGCGCGAGCGGTTCAATTCGGACCGTCTTCGCTCGAACTTCGTCAAGCTGTTCATGGATGGCGTCACGGAATCCGGCACTGCGGTGTTCGTCGATGACTACGCGCACCAGCCCGGCCTGAAGGGTGATCCGCTCTTCTCGCAGGAGCATTTCAACGAGGTCGCCATCGCTTCCGACAAGCTCGGCCTGCCGGTCGCCGTGCATGCCATCGGAGACGGCGCGGTGCGTATGGTGCTGAACGGCTATGAGGCGGCCATCAAGGCCAACGGCAAGCGCGACAGCCGCAACCGCATCGAGCATATCGAAGTGGTGCATCCCGACGATATCAAGCGCTTCAAGGAGCTGGGCACCGTCGCCTCCATGCAGCCGACGCATCCGCCGGGCAGCGCCGGTCTGCCGCTGGAACCGTACCTCTCCTATATC